>NZ_JBSFUU010000028.1:0-117008 GCF_053591955.1 Streptomyces sp. NPDC002845
AGCCCACCGCCCTGCGCATACCGCATACCTCCGGCATACCGCAACAATCATGAAACGTCAGATCCCCACCCGCCATAGCGAGTTCAACCTCAGTAACGGCCTGTCGAGCGAGCGAACTCAAGATAATCCAGGACCAGGTCGGCCACGAGCACGCCTCGACGACCTCCCTCTACGGGTCTCTCTCGAGCGGCGCCGCAAGGCTGTCGAGACGATGCGGCTCCACGTCGTGGACCGCTCTGGGCAGGCGGCGCCGACCTCGTCGGCCACGGCGTACGAAGCGCACTCGGTGGCCGTGCCGTTCGGCAACTGCACCGAACCGTCGAACGTGAAGGCCGGCGGCGGGAGTTGCCCGATCCGGTTCCAGTGTTCCGGCTGCGGCTTCTACCGCCCCGACCCCTCATTCCTCCCGGCCGTCGAAGACCACATCCGCGCGCTCAAAGCGGACCGGGAGACCGCTCGCGCCATGCAGGCCGCCGAGTTCGTCATCCGCAACATCACCGACCAGATCGACTCCTACCAGTCCGTCGTTGTCGGCATCCGCACCAAGCTCGCCGCGATGCCCGAGGACGAACGGCGCCACATCGAAGGAGCATCCGCGGTGCTGCGCAAGGTCCGCGCCGCAGCCCCGCTTCCGGTCTTTCCCGTTCCCACCGTCCCCGCTAGGAGCACGTCCAATGAGTGAGCCCCGTACGCCCGCGCAGGTCCTTCGCGACGCCCGGCAGAAGGATTCGCGTACCAAGCGCGCCAGGGTCCTGTCCATCGTCGACCAGCTCGTCGCCGACGAAGAACCGGTCACCTTCATGGGAGTGGCCCGCGCCGCGAATGTCTCACACTGGCTGGTCTACGCAGACGGCGTACGCGAACACATAGAAGCCGCTCGCCGCGCCAGTCCCGCATCGCGCGCGGCGAAGCCCGCGGCCAAGCAAAGGCCCCTGCCGGCTGGAAGGTCGAGCAGGAGATCGTGCGCGAGGAGAACCGGCGCCTGCGCGCCGAGGTCGAGCGGCTCAAAGCGGCGGTCCGCCGGAGCCTGGGCCAGCAACTCGACCAACTCGGCGCCGCCGACCTCGGCGCACGGGTGGACGAACTCACCGCGGAGAACCGGAAGCTGCAAGACGACCTCGCCGAGGCCCTGACCCAGGTCGAGGAGCTGACGGGCAAGCTCGCCGACGCTGAGGACGATCTGATCAGCGCGCGGACCAGCCTGCGACGCATGATCCGGTCCGAGAACCAGGTCACCGGGCCATAACTGGCAAGCCCTGTTTGTTATTTATCCCGTTCGGCGGGGCTTCGTGCGCTTCTTGTGGTGGGCGAGCGTGTGTCCTCGCCAGCGCGCCGCCCAGGCCCGGAGGGGATCAGTTAAGGAGAGCGTTACGGCAGACAGCGGGGTGGTCGCGTACGCGCCGGGTGATGCCGCATCAACACCTCACGCGCCGCGATCGTCGACCGGGCCGCCCTACACGAGGGCTCCATCGCCGTTCGCAGGCGTCGACCTCTTCGACGCAGAACTCCTTCCTGCAGACCACCCGATGCGGACGGCTCCCCGCCTGCCCACCACGCCCCACCTCGGCTATGTGTCGCGGGCCAACACGAGGCGTGATACGGGCCAGGCGGTGGAGGACGTCCGGGCGTTCCTGGGGCGTTCACGAGTGGGTCTGACCTTGAGCGATGCGAGCAATTGAAGTGATCGACTTGCCTGCTCAACGAGGCATGGAAGACTTTTAGCTGCCGGGCTACGGAGCCTTGATGAGGATCTTTGATTGAAAACGGCCAGAGCTGCTCTTCGTTCCCCACTCGGTTGCTGTTGGCAACGAGGACCAGGGCCGCCCGCTCGTCGAGTGTGCGGGCCGTGACGCCCCGTCAAGTGCGCCTTCGGCGTCGCTCCGCGATGAGCTTCGCTCACCCTGGACGGCTCGCCCCGCCCCTGGACCTGGCTGGCTATCGGGCGGCCCCTCCCTTGTGGCGTCCGTCGGCAGGTCAGCTGCCTGTGGGTGGGGAGGCAAGGTGAGCAGGTCTGGGGAACCCCTTAGCAGGGTGGGGAAATTCGAAGAGCGTCATCAGCCTGGAGGCTGACATGACCTCCCTTCGCAGACAGTCCTCAACAGCCGAGCACTCGCCGCTGCCCCTGCGCCGGCCTGTTCCTCGGATACTGGGAGCTGGCCTGATTTTCCTGTGCCTAATTGCGGCCCTGTGGTGGATCGGCCACAACGACGAAGCCCCACGTTGGGCGGCGGAACACGACTGGCCCAAGTGGGTCCAGGGCGTCTGGAACATGGTTGCGCAGGTCTTCAGTGGCGCAGCGCAGGTGATGACGAACAGCGCCACCGGGGCGCCGCTGAGCACTCGGTTGGCGTGTCTAGCTCTGTTGATGGCCTTCTTCTGGGCGCTGCGGCGCGTGCTGCTTGCTGGCAATGCTTACAGGCCTGGCCCGGTGGACGTACAGCCGCTCATCGACGCCACTCCGGAGGGGACATCGAAGCCGCGGGTCGCGGACCTGACCGCCAGATTCCGTAAGCACCTGTCAGAGACGGACCTATATCCTCCGACAGTCCTGCCCGCAGAAGCACCGGCTGAGATCTTTCTGGATTTGCTCGGAGACGTGAACCTCGAGTCCGGAAAGCTCGGGACAAGCCTGCTGCACTTGTTTAGTCGCCTGCGGCCCAAGGTCGCCTACCGTGTCAGCGGCGTGTTGCAGTGCGCAACGCATGATCAGAAACGCTGTTATGGAGTGACGGTGACCGTTACCTCCTTCGCAACCCGCGGCAGCCGCGCGCACACGACCTGGGAATCCACATGGGAGGAGGCTGTGCACGAGGCGGGTTGTTGGGTGATGGCGACAATTCTTCCCGTCACTCGAGCAAGCAAGAACCCGCCGTGGCAATCCTGGCAGGGACGGTCCCTCCCCCCGGAACTGTTCGCCGCGTATCAGAAGGGCAGGGTACTGAGTCGCGAGCGAAAGTTCGATGAGGCTCTACATGAGTTTTACAAAGCGTCCCGATGGGACCCAACAAACTTGTTCCTGCGGACCCAGATTGCTGCAATTCAGGAGAAGTTGGGCTTGTATCTCGACGCTCTCGAGACCTACCACGGGGCACTCACGCTCGGCAGGCTGAGCACCGAGGAGGATGACACCCGGCTAGGAGCCGCCCGATTTGGAAGGCGGCGACTCACTTACCTCTGGCACTGGCGACAACGGTCCGGGTTGCTGCAGGCCCGCTACAGGTACGCTGTCGTCCTCGGTACCTCGGAGAGGACAGCTCGTCAGTGGTGCCACGATCCTGACGACGACATCCACCAGCACCGTGCTGAAGCACGTGAGCAGATCCGACAGGCGCTGACGCCGGCCTTCGAGGAGCGATACTGGCGCGCTGTCGCGGAACTCGTTCCGCCAGGTTAAACTCGCATGCCTGCAAGAGATTCGACGCCTCACACAGGACTACACCGTCGCTCGTTTCTACCCTAGCCTCCGCGCGGACAGAAAGGCCTTCACCCGAGCCACGCTCCGCATTAATCAGAAGGTGTGGGCCCCACTCAGACTTGGATGGTCTTCCTACGACGCCTGGTCGGCATACCAGGCGTCCCAGTTGGCGCAGAGAACACTCACGTCTCCCCTCTCGATCTCAAGCAGTCTGCCTCCGGGGGGACGGATATTGCTCCTAATACCACCACGGCGAAGTTTTTATGACTGGCTTCGCGATTACCGCACCTATGTTAGGTGCGCGGTAAATCTGAGGACATGGGTGCCGACCAATCTGGAAAATCGTGTGAAGAGCGCCCGGAAGGTGTTTTTGGGGGAGCGTCATCGTCATTGGCAAGAGCACTACAACGCGGCCTGCGTGTACGCCATTGCTATGAGTGCCCCCGGAATCGACGGGAGCCGCGACAGACTCGCCCGCCTGGCTTACAAGGAGTTGGAGAATGCCGTACGAGGCGCCGAAAGCAGCTTCGTGATGCTGCAGCGGTCTTGGATGCTCGCTGAGGACCCCGACCTTGCTCAACTGCGGACAGAAGACCAGATTCCACACTTGGCACGCTTCGAACGCGAAGCCTATCCGCACCCCACCCCTGACCGAAGGCGTTTCGAGGACCCAAGGCCGATTCACATCGAGATGGCTATGAATAATAGTCAACTATTGAGAGATCTCGCCAATGTGATGGAGTTGACCTGGCATAACAGAAGCTCCCAAGACCCTGTGGACACCCACGACGCAATCAAGTGGTTCGAGGATGAAGAACTTGTTTGGGAATTCATACACCGCGTAGCGAGCAGTCAGGCCCGGAACTGGCCCGATCGAGAGAGATTGTTGCAGAAGGTCCAGGAGATTGCCGACCCATCTCTACTGGTGGAGCTTCCTACCAGGGTACCGGAGTTCAATGACGTTCTGGATGACGATGAGGAATGGGGCCAGCCCGAGAGTGCTCGGAGACGTATCGACGGTCTGGACGATCGGCTCACGCTGCTGGGCAAACTCCTGAAGCCGATAGATAATACTTCTCCGTCGCCCATCAAATCCAGCGCGGTTTGGCTTCGCAACGCGGAAGAAGCTGATGCGGACGGGGCAACGTCGATGCGGTCGGCAACCGTCCGCCAGGTGTGCACATGCTATTCAGCGAGCTGGCAAACGCTCCGCAGCTTGATTGTTCCGAGTAACATGGATTCGGATCCTCGCGTGGATGCCTTCGAGCAAGCACTGCAGAGACTTCCCGATCCGCACCCTACAGCGTGGCTGTATTTGAAGTAACAAGATCAGGTCTCCGCTCTGCTGTTCGGGTATCCGTGGTCACGCGCTGCGGCCTTGATTGCTGCCTGACTGGCGTTGCAGATCTCCCGCCACCCGTTCACGTCGCCCAGCTACGTGAGGCTAGTTTCGACAGCCAGTCACCTTCCGCGACCGTGTGGGTGGTCGTGCATGTCGTCGGCTGAGGGCTCGTCGGTTGGGTCGGAGTGGAGGGGGTAACGCCCGGCGTTGGTGTCGACGGGCCGGGCGCGGCCAGTGTGGGACATGTCGTCGAGTGCGTGGGCGTCGGCGAGGTGGTCGTCGGCGTGGGCGACGTCGTGGTGTGGGTTGGGGTGAGTGACAGGAGGTGCGTCGCTGGAGGCTCGGCCGCGGCGAACGGCGACCACCTGCTGTGACGCCGTGTACAGGTGCCGTACGTGCCTGAACCCCAGGAAGCTTTCAACCTGGGCTTCTACTTGACAGCTGTAGATAAACCCGGCCGCCAAGAAGACGTTCGTGCTTCAAGCCGGGCGAGGGCAACCAGTACCGCACGGCCCGCACGCGAATACGTCCGGCCGTGCGGTGACCCACCGCACGGCGGGCCGGGTCTACTCGCCGGCCACCCCGCTCCGCGTCCTGGTCGTCTGGTCGTCTGGTCGTCGAGGACGGGGACGCAGCGCGGGGAGGACCTCCGGGCGGCACGTCCCGGTCGGCCTACGCTTCGTCCGTGCTCATTGCCTCCCGGGCGGCAGCGATCAGTTCCCGCCGCGCATCCGGGTAGGCGTTCCGGCGCTCGGCCCATTCCTGCCGCGCACCGCGCACGTTGTCGTGGGGGTTACGCTCGAATTCATGCGGGACCGCTGCGCTTCCCAGCAGTAACCGCACCTGCGAGCGGTCAAGTCGGGGAACCGCGTACAGCGCCTCGATCACCTCCGCATACTCGGGGGGCGGACTTCCCCGGTACGGGCTCCAGAGGGGCGCCCCTGCCGCGCGCAGTCGGATGAGGCACTCTTTCGCCCGCACCGCCGCAGGATCACCTTCTTGAGTCAGTTCCTCCAGCGCTCGAAGGGCTCGCTCCGTCGGGGCCCGCGTCTTGCCCGCCTGATACGCCCCCATAACCGCCCTGTTCATGTGCCTGAGCGCATCCTCCAGGCCGGGCGGTGTAGCCAGCTCAGCCTCGGCGTAGACGAGGCGGAACGTGTGATGGGTCCGTTCGATCTCCGCCCGCTCCGCGTCCGCCCGTGCTTGCGACGAGATGAACAGATGTTCCGTCGCCTCCATGCACTCAGCAGCCGCCCGTAGGAGTGCCGTGAGAGTCGTCCAACGAAGGTCGTGTAGAGCTTGTCGCCGCGCGGACTGGGCCGCGGTATCTGCAGCATCTCGTGCCGCCTGAGCCTGAGCATGTCCGCCGTGAGCTTGGATCCGCGCGCCCACGACCGTGCCCGCAATCGTGCCGCACACGCCAGCGGCACCAATCAGAGCCACTGTGATCTCCGTATCCATGCGCTGAATCATCACCCACGGCCACCTAGTGCCACTGCCGAAGGCCGTATTCCCGAGAGAGCACGGGCGACACTGCGGCAGCGCGAGGGCCCGTTGATCGGCGCTTCGCGACCTCTTCGGGTGGTACTTCGGTCGCCCCCCCGACCCACACAGTGACGTCGACAAGAGACCGCACTGACCGTGCCTGACGTGCCTGTACAGCTTTCATAGCTGCTACCAGCAGCGGAGCTTGACAGGTGCAGATAAACCCGGGGTGCGGATGCGGTGAGCTGCCGGCAGGTCCAGCATGGGACCAGGCATGACCTCGTCAGGGTGGGGGTGAGGAGGCTCCCCGGTGGGCTTTGACCGGCTGCCGCCCAGGTGGCTCTTCTCGGGTACTCACGAAGCCCTTCTGCCCGCAGTGGACGCTGAGGTGAAAACCTCCCGCAGCCTGACGTTCAACTGCGGGAGGTTTTCACCTCAGCGTCCAAGGTCCCCTGCTGGCCGGGGCTCCTTGCTGCCTGGTGGTAGTCAGGCGGTGCGTTCGTCTTCTGCTGGGCTGCCCTTGCGGGGCGGGATCATCCGGGGCCTGCGGGTGCCGGTAACCGGCACTTGGTCCTTGACGACGGAGAGAGTCTTGCGGGTGTGTGGGACGAGCTGGGTGACCTTCTCGGCGGCGTCGCGGGCGAGGTCGTCCAGGACGGACTGGTAGGTGTCGCGGGTGATGCGAGTGTCGGAGTGGCCGAGGGTCTCGGAGACGACCTTGACGTCGACCCCGGCCGCGAGCATGAGCGTGGCGGCGACGTGACGAAGATCGTGAAGGCGGATCGGCGGCAGGCTGGCGGCGTCCACGAGGCGCTCGAAGAGGTCGCTGACCTTGCCGGGGTGGAGCAGGGAGCCGTCCTCCTGGGTGAAGATCCGGCCGGACTCCTGCCAGCCCTCGCCCCAGACTTCCCGTTCCTGCTCCTGACGGGCTTTGTGGGCGAGCAGGAGCTGGTGCGTCTCGTCGTCGAGGGCGATGAGGCGGACGCCGCTGTCGGTCTTGGGTGCGCCTTCGTGGACCTCCCAGTTGTCCTGGACGAGTTGGGTGGCGATGGCCAGGGATCGGGCTTTCGCCGAGTGGTCCTGCCAGCGGACGCCGCATGCCTCGCCGCGCCGGGTACCCCGGAAGGCGATGAGCCGCCAGAACAGGTACAGGCGGTCGTCGGCGACCGAGTCGAGGAACCTGGCGGTCTGTTCGGGGGTCCAGACCATGACCGGTGAGGGCTTCTCGCCGGTCTCCTGCCAGCGGGCGATGCGCTCGTCGCTCCAGATGGTGGCCTTCGGTTTGGCGCCGGGCAGCAGTTCGACGTGGGCGGCGGGATTGAATGCGGGCATGACCTGCTGGGCGATGGCGACGTTCAGCGAGGCGCGCAGGGTGTCGCGGATATGCGGCTGGGTATTGAGGCCAGTGATCCGGCGGAAGGGCGGCATGGCGTCGAGCTGTGCCTGCAGCCACTTGCGTCGCGCCCGGTTCTCCGCGCCCTTCCATGGGGTCGCGTTGAGTTCGTCGCGAACCGAGCGGCGCTGGGTGTTCTGCTCCTGGATCTCGATGTTGCGCTCATTGATCGCGTTGAACATCGCGTCGACGTGGTGGACGCGCAGCTTGTCGAGCCGAAGGTGGCCCAGGTGCGGCTTGAGGTGGACCCGGATATCCAGCTCGTAGCGGGTGGCCCCGCCGCGCCGCAGGCGTTTGCGGCCAGTGAGCCAGGTGTCGAGCCATTCCGCCACGGTGGTCTTCGAGTTGAGGGTCTGCCCGGTCTTGAACCGGCGGCGGGTCTCGTCGTAGTCCGGGACGGGGTCCTTGTCTTTGACGCAGTTCTCCAGGAGGTCGCTGATCTGGGTCTTGCCCCAGGCGTCGTCCTCCTCGGGAATGCCCATGAGGGCGCGGACCTTGTCCAGTTCCTCCTGGGCCTTGGCGGAGGTCTCGAAGCCGCCGCGACGAAACCGCCTGCGGTGGCCGTCCTGTGCGGGGTCGAGTTCCTGGGAGGCGGTCCAGGTGCCGTGTCGTCGGGAGGACTTGAGCTTGGGGCAGGAGGCGCCGTACTCCTTCTTGGTCTTCGGGTCGATGCAGCGGCACCGCCGTATGAGGTTGCCGTTCTTCACTCGCTGTCCTCTGGGTGGGTCGGTATTTCCGGTTGGTCGACGAAGGCCAGCTCGTCGGGCAGGGCTGGAGGTGTGAGGTCGCGCTCGCGCATCCGGCCTCGGAACGCGCGCAGTTCCTGGCAGTCCTCGAAGGCGTGCTCTTCGTACCCTTCGGCACGCTGCAGGAGGGTGGCTCTGCGGGCCCGGTCCAGCGTGGTGCTCGCCGCGCGTCGCCGTTCCCTGGCCAGGGCGTTGGAGGACGTAGCAGCGGTCACCAGGTCGCCGTGATGGCGGAAGACGTCGAGGACGTCCCGGGCGGTGCCTTCGGCTGCGGGCTGGTCCAAGGGGGTCTCGCCGGTGAACCACGCGACGGCGTCCCAGGTGGACACTTCCCTACCTGGGAGGACCTCGACCGTGGCCGAGGAAGCGAGGGGGAAGAGGAGGGTCACTGGCGGGACGCCGAGCACGTCGGCCAGGACGACGAAGTCCGCGACGGTGATGCTCGTCTTGCGCCCGGATTCCAGGTTCTTCATGGAGTGCTCAGTGAACTCCGGCAAGCCGCGGTCGGCGCAGCCCTGGGCGACTTCGGCCATGGTGAGGCCGGCGGCCTTGCGCGCGTCCCGCAAGCGCTGGGCGATCCGACCGGTGAACGCTGTCGGCCATTGATCAGGGGTCATGGTGACACTTTACGCAACGATAAAGCGCCGCTGCAACTACGTGATACATCTTCGGCGTCACTGTGACACCTATAAATCACCAGGAGGGCATCATGACGGCATCTGGCTTGGTCCGTGAGGCGCGAGGGCTGACGGGTGACGAACTGCTTGCCCTTCCTGCCGTGATCGACCTCGACACCTCGAATCGGGCGTTGATGATCGGCCGGTCCACCGGTTATGGACTCGCCAAGCAAGGGGAGTACCCGGTCAAGGTTCTGCGGCTCGGGAACGCCTACCGAGTGGTGACGGCCGACCTGCTGAAGCTGCTGGGGCTGGGGCGCCAGCAAGGGGATGGGAGCCAGGACGATGACCGAAGCGAGAGTCACGGCCTTGCCGCCTACTAGCGGTTTGCTCGTCTATGTCACCGGCTGAACTGCCGGCCGCGCGCAGGGCCTGCGCGGCATCGTCTCGGGCTCGGTGCAGTCTGCTGCCCCGGACAGTAGCGGGTGGTCCGACTCGGCTCATGTGAGCGGCGTCTGGAAAGGTTCAGAGATTCGGGCTGCGGTGAGGATGGTTGCGCCTCTACCGTGGGTCAGTCGAAATGAGACCGGGAACGTGTAGTCGAGGAGACGCCTTGGATCCGGTATCGGTGGGAGTGTTGGCGGCGCTGGCAGGCGGGGCCGGGGGCGAGCTGGGTCGGCAGGCCTGGGCGACGCTGAGTGAGTTGGTGCGGAGACCGTTCGGCAGGCAGGCGGGAGCCCCGGCACCCGGGGAGGCCGAGTTGGTGGCGATGAGCGAGGCGCCAGGCGAACCGGCACGGGCAGAAGCGTTGAGTGGCGCCCTCGCCGCGCGGGCGGCCGTTGACCCGGAGTTCGCTGCCGCGCTGGACTCGTGGCGTGGCCAGATTCCAGCGTTGGCCGAGGGCTCGGTGACCAACACAGTCAGTGGCGGTACCCAGTATGGTCCGGTGATCCAGGGTCGGGACTTCTCCGGCATCACCTTCAACAGTCCTACAGCTCCCCCCGCGCGGGAGAGTTGAAGGCTTCGGTCGACCCTTGCGACGTCCGGGCAGCCCCGGTTCGGATGCCGTCGACGCAGGGGGGTTGCGTCCCATCATCTGTATGACTCGGATCACCCGTGCGGTATTGCGCGGTAGCTCAGGACGTCCGCGCGTCCGCTGGGGGAGTGCTGCGTGAACTGGCGGTTTTCCTGATGTACGCATCCAGATGTGCCCGGTATCGTTGAGGACACTGTCAGTGATGTTGTGGATACTGGAGGCAGTCGTGGCCCGCGCGTGGGAAGCCGATCCGTCTGCGTTATTCGTCAAGCGCCTCGGTAAGTCGGCGGCGGAGCTGGGCAACTCCAAGGACGACGACGAGTGCCCGGACATCTGGCAGCTGAGCAACGGTGACGTTGCCGTGATCGGCCGCGATCTCACCGCGCACTACCGGTCGCGCCTGCCGAGCGAGGTGAACCTGGGGCCGGACGAGCGGTTGGTCGTCATCCCGGGCAACATGCTGAGTGCGGCGAAGGTGGACATTCCCGATGCTTGATCTCCTCGCTCCTGGGCTCCCGGACGAGCTGGGTGAGCGGCTCACACGCCAGGACTACAAGCGGGACTTCCGGGAGCGGCGCGCCGCGATCCGTGATGGGGAGTCCTGGAAACTGGAGCGGTTGCAGCACTTCGAGGAGACGAACGACGACAGCCGGGAGGCGCTGCGTCAGGGGGACTGGCCAGCAGTGTTGCGGCTGTTCGAGGCCGACCGTGACGCCTTGGTTCGAAGGGCCAGGGATGAAGTGTCGCGCGGGGCGGTCTTTCATCGTATTCGTGTGGTTGAGGAGCCGCTGACGCCGTATGTGCAGTGGGAGCTGCACTGGCTACGACTGAGCGCGGAATGCGGGCATTCCGTTCGCGTCCTGCCTGCTTCCGCGGTCGCCGCCGCGGAGGGCGATGCGCTGCTGCCGGAGTTGAACCTTCTGGACAGTCGGGTTCTCTACCGTGTGCTGTACACCGCTGCCGGTCAACCGGACGGGGCGATTCGCTTCACCGATCCCAGCACCGTGAGGAACTGGGCGGAGCATCTGCAGGAACTGTACGCGGCTGCGGAGGACGTCCAGGCGTACTTCGACCGTGCCGTGGCCGACCTGCCTCCGCCGCCCGCGGCCTGACCAGGGCGCATCGATCGACGTGCCTACAGAGGGAAACAGGCGACCCGGAGACTCGCAGAACGACCTCTCCGGGTCGTCTCGTGATGTCGTACAGGCCGGGAGCGTCACTGGTGACATCCACTTCCACCACGCTGCCGCCTTGGGGCCATCGGGGCCCGTCCCACGCCAGCTCCCAGCCGACGTGAACACCTTCGTCAACCGCTTCGACGAACTGGGACAGCTGAACGCGGTGCTTGCCGACCGAAACGGCGGGCGCGTCGTCGTCTCCGTTCACGTGGTGGCCGGCACGGCGGGCGCGGGCAAAACCTCGCTGGTCCTGCACTGGGCGCACCAGGTCAAGGACCAGTTCCCCGACGGCCAGCTCTTCGTCAACCTCCGCGGGTACGATCCCGGAGAACCAGTCACAGCCGCGCAGGCACTTCAGCGCTTCCTGCGGGCCCTGGGCGTGGCCCCGGCCGAGGTTCCCCAGGACGTCGACGACGCAGCAGCGATGTACCGCTCACTGATCGCCGACCGCCGGGTCCTGATCCTCCTGGACAATGCGGCCACGGTCAGCCAAGTCCGGCCGCTGCTCCCCGGCGGAGGAGACAGCCTCGTTGTGGTCACCAGCCGCAGCCGCCTGGCGGGTCTCTCGGTGCGTGACGGCGCCCAAAGGATCACGCTTGGCACGCTTCCGGAGCCGGAGGCAGTCGCTCTGCTGCGCGCGGTCACGAGGGGTTATCGACCCGAGGACGACGGCGACAAACTGGCAGAACTGGCGCGCCTGTGCGCCCGTCTGCCGCTTGCCCTGCGGATCGCCGCAGAACGGGCCGCCAGCCACCCGCACATGCGACTCGACGATCTCATCAGCGATCTGCGTGACGAGTCCGCCCTCTGGGACGCCCTCAGCACCGGCATCGATGACGAGGCCGAAGCCATCCGTTCGGTCTTCACCTGGTCCTACCGCGCTCTACCCACGCACTCGGCCCGCCTCTTCCGCCTCCTTGGCCTGCACCCTGGAGCGGCGTTCAGCCTCCCCGCTGCCGCCGCCCTCGGCGAAGCCACACCCAGCCGAACACGCCAGCTACTCGACGATCTGGTCGGGGCCCACCTGCTGGAGCAGACCGCTCCGGACCGGTTCCAGTTCCACGACCTCCTACGCGCGTACGCCACCGACCTTGCGCAGGCAGAGGAGTCGTCCGACCAAAGGCAAGCTGCGCGACGACGCGTCCTGAGCTGGTACCTCCACACCGCCGACGCCGCCCAGACGTGGCTGTATCCGTCAGAGGACCACCTGCCACTGCCCGGACCCTTGCCGGAAGTTACGCCCCTCGTCTTCACCGACTACAACGCCGCCGTCGACTGGTCCGAACGAGAACAGGACAACTTCCTCCCCGCCGTGCGCGACGCCGCCCGAAACGGAATGGACGAGACCGCTTGGCAGCTGGCCACCATCCTGTGGTTCGCACGCCCCGCCTCCTCGTCGGAGCGGGACTGGCTGGAACTGGGCCGAATCGGATGGGAGGCAGCGACAAGACGAGAGGACCAGAGAGCGCAGACACGGCTGCTCATCAACACGGGCATCGCGCACAGGGCTCTGAACAACTTCTCCGAGGGCCTGGACGCTCTGGAGCGAGCCGTCACGTTGGCTCGCAGCTCGCAGAACCGGTTCGACGAGGCCCAGGCCCTCAACCTCATGGGCCTGATCCATCTACGACAGCGCGAACTCGACTTGGCGGACGCGCATTTCGGGCAGGCCATGTCCGTCTTCCGAGACCTGGGAAATGGTCAACGAACCGCCACCGCACTGTCCAACATCGCCAGCACTCGCCTGAGCGCCGGCCGCCTGCCCGAGGCCGCTTCGGTCATCGACGAGGCGCTTGCCGCGCACCGGGCCCTGGCCAATCGTGGCGGTGAAGGCAACCTCCTTCGGATCGCAGCCGCCCTGCGACTCGAAGAGGGCGACACGGATGCCGCCCGGCGATCCATCGACGAGGCGCTCGACATCGCGCTCGCCCTCCGCGACCACACCCGGGAAGGCTTCTGGCTCCTCACCCTCGGCGACATCCAGCGCACCGCCGCCCAGCACGGCGACGCCCTGACCTCCTACCAGCGCTCCGCCATGCTCCACCGACGCCTCGGCGACCGCAGCCGCGAAGCCCTGGCCTGGCGCGGCACGGGCCAGACGTATGCCGCGATGGACCGCCACGGCGAGGCCACCACCTTCCACCGCCAGGCCGCGGCCGTTCACCGCGACCTAGGGGACACCTGGCAACTCGCCCTGGAACTCGACCACCTGGCCGCAGCCGTTCACCCGGAGGACCCCGAGACTGCCCGTGGCCACTGGATCGAGGCCCTGACCCACCTGACCCCCTATACCGACCCCCGGGCCACGTCCATCCGCTCCCGCATAGAAGCGTTGCTGACCTGAGCTGCCGGTTGACGCCGTCGCTGATGTGGCCAACGACGCCACCAAGCTCGACGTAGATCCAGCCGTTCGAGGAACGCCGGGCGCAGGTGGAGGAGGCCCTCTTCGGCTCCCCACCCCTGGTGTCCGCGCTCTTGGTCGAGGACGAAGCCGGTGACATCGTCGGCCTCGCCGCCCACTCGTTCCTCTGGCGCAGCGCGGGTTCCACGGCTTAGTCGATGTTGGTGTCCATCCCTGGAGCCCTTCGGGCGTTGTTCCTGAGGTTGGCGAAGGGCAGGGCTCCTCCGTGGAGTTCTTTGAACTCGTCGATCAGGTCCTGCTCGGCCTCACCCGCGTTGGCCTCGGTCATCGGCCGCCAGGCGACGAGCAGTGCAGCCGAGTCGACCAGCTGCCAGATGTAGCGACCGCCCCAATGGCCAGCCAGCAGACCAGTGCCGTGGCGGCGGTAGTCGGCAAGCCGCTGGTTCAGTCCGTCCTGGCCCGCGGCCTTGCCGATGTACACGACCGTTGCCCCGTCCACCCAGGCATCGCCGAGCTTGTCGGCGGTCACGGATGGGTCGCGGCCTTTGAGGTGTCCGGCAGGGCTGGTGGGGAGGAACGACGGGGGCGAGGTGTCCGTGCGGATCACCACGTAGATTCCGTGCCCGGTGGGGACGTTGCTGTCGGGCAGTTCACGGAACGGCACGAAGCCGCGGAAGCCGCGTGCGGTCAGGGTCCTCTGCGTCAGCTCTGGTGTCGGGCTCATGCCAGGCATCGTGCCAGGCGCATCTGACAGTCCTCGGCCCAGTTCTCGTAATAGCTACGGCCAGGTGGCGTGTAGCTCATCTGTGATGCTCAGGACTTCCCATCGACAGCAGAAGCTGCCCGCAGCCTCCGTCGCGTCCTTCGCTACTCGTCCTCCGGCATCTGTGGGCAGGGTCGATCGAGCAGTCTGCGGTGTCAGACGTTCCCGGTAGGGTCCCCGCGATGGTGTGAGCCGGTGTTGGAGGAAATGTGGCGAGACGAATGCGGGACGAGGCGTTCCGGGTAGAGCAGGAGCAGGGGCGCTACGCCTCTCACGTACGTCCGATCAATGAGATGGTCGACGCCTTGCGCGACCAGGACGAGCGTGGCTGGATGCCGCACGTCGCCCCCTGGCACGGGGGCGTGGAGGCGCGCGCCCTGTCGATCCTGCGGGACCCGGGCCCCAAGACACAGGAGGGTGTCGGCTCCGGATTTCTGTGCGTGGAGAACGACGATCCGACAGCGGAGCTTCAGGTCCAGCTCTTCGAGGGGGCGGGGATCGCGCCGCGAGACGTCACTCCCTGGAACGCCTACCCCTGGTACATCAACCGCTCGCCGAAGGCGGCCGAGCTTCAGGCCGGCGTCGAGGTCCTGAAGCAGCTGCTGGGGTTGATGCCGAAGGCCGAGGTCGTGCTTCTCCAGGGCAGTGAAGCCCAGGACGCGTGGCGCCGCCTGCTCAAGACGCACCCCGGAGTTGTCCGTGAACGGAGTCTGAAGGTGGTCAGCACCTACCACCCGGGACGGCAGGCTCTCTTCGTGCGAGACCCGGATGAACGCGCCAGCCGCGCACAGCACAGAGTCGACTCCTGCCAGACCGTCGGTGACGTGCTCCGTGGGGTGGGCGGGCAGCTGTAGAGCTCGGCCGTGCTGGCGCGGACCAGGCCGTGGATCATCTTTCGCTCACCGCTCGCGCGCATCCCTCCAGTAGTCATGGAGCATCTCGGTCGGCCACGAAGGCTGTGTGACAGGGCCGCGCGGGAGCATCTCCTTGAACACGGCCACGAGGTCGATGACCGGTGTGCCGTCGACGGCGTCGAGGTCCGTCACGTGGAGGTCGCGCCCGTCCACTCCGAGCAGGCGCGGGAATGACGTCGCGATGCGGGCGGGGCGACGGTGGTTGCGGTGTACGAACGTTCCGGTCGCCGGCCACTCCGGGTTGTTGCGAGGGCTGCGGGCGTGCAGCGCGACGTCGCTGGGTGAGCCCTCGGAGAAGTACCAGGTGACCTGGAGATGCGAGAACTCCTCGATCCCCTGCAACGTGTCGAGGGGGTAGTCCGGGCGCAGCCGGATGATGGATTCCACGCCGCCCTGGAAGTCGTCGCCGACCTTCAGATGGCCCCCGACAACCGTGGCGACGATCGGCACCTCGATGGACTGTGCGGTCACAGCTGCCCCTTCTTTCCCTCCAGATGGGATGGTCCGGTACGTGTCCGCACCGCGCGCCCCCATCGTCATGGCGAGGTCAGGCTACTCGCCTGAGCACGGCCTTGGCTCGTTCGTCGATCTCCGCCGCTGCGCTGATCCCACGGTTGCGGTACGGGGAGAGAACCCGGCGCATGTTGATCACCGCCTCGCGGGCTCGACCGGAATGGACGCCGTTTATGGCGTCCAGGGCCTGGGCCCAAGTGCTGCACGCTGCCTCGACGTTGCCCTGACTTGCCTGCGCGGCGCCCAGGTATCCCAAGGTCACGACGTGAGTGCGACCGAAGGCGTCGGTCTTCCTCGTGTGGACGCTGCGCCAGAACTCGTCCTGGGCTCCCTGGAGGTCGCCGAGAGCCCAGAGCGTGCGAGCTGTTTCGTGCGCCAGGCTGGCCTCGGAGAAGAACCAGACGCGGGCGGGCTCGTCATCCCCGGGCTTTGCCGCTGCGAGGTCGTCCTCAGCCCGGAGGAGGGCTACACGCGCTTCGTGGCGCTGTCCGGCCGTGGCCAGGCTCCGCGCCCGCACGACGCCTAGCAAGGCTCGTTCGCGGGGAGTCGCCAGGGTGTACCGCTTGTGTTCGACCGAGGCCGTCGCGATGTCCACGGCTTCCTTGGGGTGGCCGAGATCTGTCGCCTGGTGGGCCATGGCACGCAGGACGTGGCCGGCCATTGGTGCGTCCTCGGCCTCGGCCGCCAGCTTCACTGCCAGGGTGAAGTAGCGCCGGGCGGCCTCGTGGTGCGACGCGTCGAAGCTCATCCAGCCGGCGACGTACACCAGCTCGGCAGCGGCGGCGAAGAGGCGGCAGCGCGTCTCGTCACTGGCGAAGACACCGCCGACGTACGTCGCGACGTCGTCGTAGATGTACTGGTAGAGGGCTGTCCGGCCGTCCACTCCGCCCTGGCGTTGGTCACGCTTCGAGAAGAACTCGGTCATCTCCTTCACCGCGTTGATCTCGGCAGTCCCGACTCTCCGGCTCGTCGAAGCGGAGCGCGATCGGGCACGCTCGGGGGCCTCGTCCCACCACGTCTGTCCAGGCAGGGCGAGTCCGGTCACCGAGTAGGCAGTGCCGGCCAGCACACGGCGTCGCTCCAGGTCCACGTTGCTTCTCCCCAGATCCACCAACGCACTCACCGTATCGACGTGCCATTCGGATGCCATGACCGCACCCCATTTCGGCGGGGTGAGGCCGATCTCGGCGGGAGTGATGGGGCGTTGGAGCCGACGGGACAACGTCTCACTCAAGATAAGGGGCGCCCGCCCGGAGGGTTCCGTTCCCGCGATCCACATCGCGATGTGCGAGCGGCTGGTGCCGAGCAGCTCGACGGCGCCGACCTCGGCCGCAACCCGTACGAGGGCAGCGGCGACCTTCGGCTGCGACCAGCCGGTTTCCGCGATCGCAGCGGCCAGCTTCTCGTTCCGCTCGCGCCTCATCGTGCGCCCCTGTCCACAAGATGATCTTTGACGGGTTTGACGGCATCGCCGACCGGTGGGGGATACCAACCCACCGTGATTCACGGTTCGCTCAAGGTCAACCAAACCACCAGCTGGCTTTCCCCCGGGAGGAATTCGGTGAACGCAATCCAGACGTACGGCTCTGGAGACCGGATGCCGCCGGGCGGGCAGGGCCATGTCTCCGAGCCTGCCCAGGCCAGAGAAGGAGGTCCGAGAACGGCGGTCGACGCGCACCT
Source organism: Streptomyces sp. NPDC002845 (assembly GCF_053591955.1). Classification (NCBI taxonomy): domain Bacteria; kingdom Bacillati; phylum Actinomycetota; class Actinomycetes; order Kitasatosporales; family Streptomycetaceae; genus Streptomyces; species Streptomyces sp. NPDC002845. The sequence goes on from NZ_JBSFUU010000028.1 coordinate 17,445, forward strand.
CCGCAGCTTCGACGCCTCCACCGAGACCTGCCGCCGAGTCCTTGACGGACTCCGGCGGACACTGTGAGGAGGCCGAGATGATGCCCATCTGGAGCCTGGAGTCCGTCATCGAGTCCCCCGAGTACCGGGTGAGCCTCACCATGGTCTCGGACGACATGGCACCCGGGGCGGCACGGACCTTCACGCGGGAAACGCTGTCGGCCTGGGGACTTGAAGAGCTGATGGACCGCACGGTCCTGATCGTCAGCGAACTCACCACGAACGCCGAGCGCCACGGCGGTACGCCAGGCGGCACCGAGCGCCCCTCGGACGCGGACAGCCAGGTGGTGGCCGAGCACATCACGCTGACCCTCACCGCCCAGAGCGGAACCGTGGGCATCGAGGTGGAGGACAACTCCCCCTTGCCGCCGATCCCTCGCACCAGTGGGCCGGACTCGCTGGACGGACGCGGTCTTCTACTCGTCACGGCCGAGGCCGACGCATGGACGGCTTGCCTCAACCAAGACGGCAGCGGCAAGCGGGTTCTCGCGGTCGTGAGACGCCGAGAGGCCGTCCCCTGCGGCCCGACCCCCACCGCACACCCCTTTCAGCCCTACTCGCTCGCCATGGAGGCGTTCGCCATGCCTGCTCAACACACGCCCGTCGCCGCGCCCTTACCTCCGAGGAAGAAGATGGAAGACGTCGTGACACAGCACGTCCTGCTCCTCGACCTGGACGGTGTCCTGGTCGATACGCGCCCCGTCATGCAGGAGGCGTGGCGTGCGGTCCAGCAGACTCACGGCGTCGACCTGCCGTTCGAGATGTACGAGCAGCACCTGGGCCGTCCGTTCAACGACATCATGGAGCGGCTCGAACTGGCCGACGCCGATCGGATCCACCAGACGTACACGGCGGCCTCGCAGGCCGCCTCCCCTCTGGCCCGACCGTTCGAAGGCGTGGAAGAGGTGCTCCACGCTTTCGCCGCCGCCGACTGGCGCCTCGGCGTCGTGACGTCCAAGCCTTTGGACAGAGCCGCTCCGCTCCTCGCCCAACTCGGCTGTCCCTTCGCCACGGTCCGTGCACCCGGCGGTCCGGGGAGGGGCAAGCCGGCCCCGGACCCGCTGCTGCTCGCCCTCGTTGACCTCGCGGCCGATCCGGCGTCCGCAACCTACGTGGGCGACATGGAAGTAGACCGTGAGGCCGCTCGCCGAGCCGGTGTCTCCTACGTACACGCCGCCTGGGGTTACGGCGCCCCCGGCACTCCGGAGCCCCAGATCGCACAGTCGCCGGTGGACCTCCTTCGACTGCTCGACGTGAGCAAGAAGAGCGTGCCCCTCATCGAGGGGAGCCTGCTGTGACCGACTCTGGCCAAGGCGTCGAGGCGCTGATGACCGCGCTGGAAGCAGAGTACGGCGATGCGCTCATGACGGCCGGCGGCGTGAGCTGGCTGTCGGTCCACCACGTACCGATTCGCCGCCTGGTCACCCGCCTGGTGAGGCAGCTCCTGAAACTGGACGAGGTGCCGACCACCACGGTGTTCGGCGCAGCCGAGGATCTGGTGGTGGCCGGCGGCAGTACGTCTCTCGGCTACGTCGCGTACGAAGTGTCCGAGGCAGGTCTTTCCTTTCTCCTCGGGCACGGCGAGCCCGGCCAACTCACCCCGGACGGTGGCGAGCTCGCGGTGCCGGTCCAGCCTCGCTTGAAGGTCACCACCGCACCCGTGTGCGCCGTCTCCTGGTCATCCCGCCATGCGGAGACTTTGCTTCCGGTTCTCTCCGACCTCGCCGGCCAAGGGGTGAGGAGCACCGTCGTGGACATGGCCTCCGAAGTGGATCAACGTTTCCCGGATACGGCGGAACCGGGAATCACCGTGCTCCGCCTGCCAGAAGAAGCCCTTGGCCGACACGGCGACGTACCTGCCCAGAGCGCTTTCCGGCCCGAAAACGAGCGCACGGTACGAGTGGGACAGCACGAGATCGACATCGGCCGACTGGCGTGGCTCGCCGCCCGAGTGCTTGTGCGCAGCGCCGGCTGCACCCAACCGTCCTGGTCGGCAACGCTGTACGTCGAGCAGTGGCTCGACGCCGTTCTCCTCGAATCCCACAGTCGGGTCCTGTTGTGCAGCAACGACTCCAGCCCGCTCGGCGTGCTCGCCGTTCGCGCCGCCGAACGTGCTGCCGCGGACACCGTCTACGTCCAGCACGGCGCGTGGGTCGAGGGGCAGCCTTCCTCGCATGCCCAGCGCTGCCGCCATGTCGCGGTCATGGGGGCGCGTGATGTGCGGACGGCCCGGACTCGGACTCGGCGCGCTGACGCTCGTACGTACGTCGTCGGCCAGCCGCGGTTCGACGGGCTTACTCAGATTGACCGCCTCGGTCAGCGGGCCTATCTGCAGAAGATTTTGAAGGAGCAGACGGGTTCAGCGCCGACAAGGATCGTCGTGTGGGCGTGCCAGCCGTTCAGCGAGCAGCGGCTTCTTGGCCAGACCGAGGTTCTGGCCGAGGGGCTACGGAACGCGACGGGTGGCTGGGGTCTTGTGGTGGCGCCACACCCCGCTCAGAACGCCGAGACGATGTCGCCTCTGCTCGACGTGCTGAACGGTGTCCCGGTCGCCTTGATCGGCTCGGAGGTCGGAGCCCGCGGATGCCTGGCCGGCGGGGATGCCCTGATCAGCGCGTCATCGACGTGCGGGATCGAGGCTCTGCTCCTCGAAGTGCCCGTGCTGGAACTGGCGCTTCCTGCCACGCGCACGTTGGGACTCGCCGATCACGGGGCCGCCTGGCGTTGCGAGTCCAGCCGGGACATCGCCAGGTTCCTGACGCGTATCGACGAGTCGCCGCAGGCCGTACGCGTACCGACGGCGGCCAGGGAGTCGATCTGCCACTGGGACGGCCGCAGCGCCGACGCCGTCGCGGACATCGTCACCCAGGCGCTGTCCGGCAGCACAACTCCCCACCACTCAGCGCAAGGGACCGACAGGCGATGACAAACACGTTCACCGGCGACAGCGTTGCCGAACTCTTCGTCGGCGCGGTGATGTTGGCCAAGAGCGGGGACAAGGTCAGCCCGCGCGGAATGGCCACCCGCGAGGTCTTCGACGTCAACATGACGCTGACCCAGCCCAGGGCCCGTCTGCTGTACGCGCCGCCCGTCCGAATCCTCAATCCCGCCTTCGCGGTGGCCGAGACCGTCTGGCATCTCTCCGGGACCGACGCCCCGTGGATCTACGGATACAACGAGCAGCTGCGGCAGTACGCCGACGACGGGATCCTCCAGGGTGCCTACGGGCCGCGGATGCGGAACTGGGCAGGGAAGGTGGACCAGCTCCACCGCGTGGTCGAGATCCTCAAGGCCGACCCCGACTCCCGCCGCGCCCTGATCCAGCTGTACGACCCGGCCCGCGACACCGCCGGGCACAAGGACGTCCCCTGCACGCTCGGCTTCCGCTTCCACCTGCGCGCGGGCCGCCTGCACATGTCCACCACCATGCGCGGCCAGGACGTGTGGATCGGCCTGCCGTACGACCTGTTCTTCTTCACCACGCTGCACGAGCTGGTCGCCGGCTGGCTCGACGCGGAGCTGGGCGAGTACCACCACCACGTCAGCTCGCTGCACATCTACGAGCGCGACCTCGACAGGGCCGACGGGCTGACCGACGTCGTCGCGAGCCCGCTCATGCCCGAACTCACGACGCCGTGGGAGGGCTTCGACGAACTCCTCCGCCGAGTCGAAGCACGTGATGAGACCGGGCATCAGGGCTGGGACTCCGTGGCCGAGACGATGTGCAGCTACCGGCTGTGGAAGGACGGGATGCGCGAAGAGGCGCGGCGCGTCGCCGACGCCGTCGACGGACCGCTCGGTGAGGCCCTGACCGCCTGGTACGGCGAACTGACCTGCCGCACCGGAACCTCGGCCGTACAGGCTGCCGCGGGAACGAGGTGACGGCCGTGGTGGACCACGTGCCCGCCGTCATTCTCGGTCTTTGCTCCTACACGCACGACTCCGCCGCCGCTCTCCTGGTGGACGGTGAACTGGGCGGCTTCGTCGAGGAGGAACGCCTCTCCCAGAAGAAGCACACCCACGAGTACCCCCACCACGCCGTCGAGTGGCTGCTGGGCGAGGCCGGCCTCACGCCCGGCGACGTCGACGCCGTCGCGTACAACTTCCAGCCCGTCCGATACCTCGCCGAGGCCCCCGCGGCCCTGCGCCTCGCGCTCTCGGGCACAACCCGTGACCGGGCTGTGCCACGGGCCGCCGGATTCGCCAAGGTCGCGCTGCGCACCCGGCGCCGCGTCCAGTCCCTCGGTCGGCAGTTCCCCGGCGCGCAGGTTTCGCCCGTACTGCATCACCGCGCCCATCAGCTGACCGCCTTCGCCGCCTCGGGGTGGAACGAGTCCGCCGTGCTGGTCGTCGACAGCCTCGGCGAGCGGCAGACCACGACTATCGCCCATGGCCACCATGCCGGCCGTCCCACCACCCGCACCCTGGAGGCCATTTACGATCCGGCCTCACTGGGCTACGTGTACGGGGCGGTCACCGAGCACCTCGGCTGGCGCCGGGGCGACGAAGAAGGCACCGTGATGGCGCTCGCCGCCCTCGGCGACCCCGCCCGCTTCCGACACCTCTTCGCCCGCGCGGTCCGCACCACCGCCACCGGCTTCGCCCTGGACCCGGCCTATTTCCCGCCGCGCGTCCTTACCTCCGGCTACTCGCGGACCTCCCGCCGCTTCATCGTGGAGACCTGCCCGCCCCGGCGCCCGGACGAGCCGCTCCAGGAGGTGCACCAGGACCTGGCCGCAGCGCTGCAGGAGCGCACCGAGCAGGTGATGCTCCACCTGGCGCGGCGCGCCCGCCTGCTCACCGGCTCACGGCGGTTGTGCCTGGGCGGCGGCGTGGCCACGAACTGCGTCAGCATCGGGCGGATCATCGAGGCGGACATCTTCGACGAGGTCTTCGTGCCGCCCGCTCCGGGCGACGCAGGCACCGCGCTCGGTGCCGCGGTCGCCGTGCACACCGACAGAGGGAACGGCCGGCCTCTGTGCGGGGTCGCCCGCGCCTGCTACCTCGGGCCGTCCTACCCGGAGCCGAACCTGGACCTCACGCGGTGGCCGGGACTCCAGCAGAAGACCCTGGACATCGAGGTCGCGGAGTTCCTCGCCGACCAGCTCGCCCACGGCGTGATCGTCGGACTATTCCAGGGACGTGTGGAGGCCGGCCCCCGCGCATTGGGGAACCGGTCGATCCTGGCCTCCCCTCTGGAGCCCGGCGTCGTCGAGCGTCTGAACGCGGGCGTGAAGTTCCGCGAGCCGTTCCGCCCGTTCGCCCCCATGGTCCTCGCCGACCGAGCAGGGGAGTTCTTCACCCTCGGCCAGGACGCGCCGTATATGTCCATGGCCTCCGGAGTGACGGACAAGGCCCGCGAACACATCCCCGCCGTCGTCCATGCCAACGGCACCTCCCGCCTCCAGACCGTCAGTCAGGCCCAGAACCCCTTCATGCACGACGTGCTGCGGGCATTCGCTCGCCGTACCGGTGTCCCCGTGCTGATCAACACCTCGCTCAACGTCAAGGGCAAGCCCATCTGCGGCACCCCGGACATGGCCCTCGACTGCCTTGCGAACTCCGGGCTCGACGCCCTGCTGCTGGAAGGCCGGTGGATCACCAAGTGAAGATCGGATACAGCTTCTGGGGCTTCCTCGGCAACGGCATCACGGACACACCCGACGGAGGCCGCAGCCACCGCCGCCCTCTGGTCGACGCTCTCCTCGCACGCGGCCACGAGATCGTCTTCCTCCAAGCCGACCGGGACCTCCTCGAAGCAGGAGACGACCTCGGCGGTACGTACACCTTCGACGGCGGCATCCCCGACATCGACGTGCTGTTCCTCGAATGGCGCTGGCTCATCGACGGACGCAACAACACGCCCTGCGGCGCCGAGGGGCACACCTGCGACCTCCACCGCCAGGCCGAACTCGTCAAGCGGTACACCGTGCTCCGCAGCACCCCCACTGTGATCTGGGACAAGGACCGCCAACTGCGCGAACACAACGTCCTCCGCAGTGTCCCCGGCGTCGCGGTGTGCGAGGCAGCCCTCAGTCCCACGCCCGGTGCCCACCGTCTGCTCTTCCCGGTCGACGACCGACTGCTGGACCAGGCGGACCCGAACGCACTCGCCAGGAGGCCGCGGGAGACAGCGCTCGGCTACGTCGGCAACCGGTACGACCGCGACGCACAGTTCGACCGCTACTTCTCCCCGGCCGCCGCATGCTTCGAGCACCAGGTCGGCGGAAAGTGGACGGACACCAGCCGTTGGCCGCACATCACCTTCCTCGGCCGGATCCCCTTCGAGGCGGTGGACCGCCTCTACAGCGGAGCCCTGGCCACTGTCCTGCTGCTGCCCGAGCGATACGCCGCTGTCGGGCAGATGACGCAGCGGATCTTCGAAGCCGTTCTCGCCGGGTGTCTTCCACTGGCTCCCGCCGATATTCAGCACGTTGAGCGGTTCGTTCCCGAGGAACTGGTGGTGCAGTCCGGGGGACAGGTGATCCGGCGGATCACCGATCTTCAGAAGATCGTCGGCAGCCACCGGCATGCCGAACTGATCGCCGCCTGTCTGGGCCGTCTGGAACTCTTCCGGCTCAGCCGTCAGGTGGATGCGCTGGAGACCGTTCTCGCCACGGTCACGGGAGCTGCCGAAGAGCAGCGAGGAGCCGCGTGATGAAGTACCTGCCGCGGGCCGCCGAGCCCGGACCATCCGTACGTGTTCCGGCGGTCGGTCCGTCCGGACACCTGAGCACCCCTAGGGTGGAGCACCATGAAGAAGGTCGCCATCGTCGGCTGCGGAGGCAGCGGCAAGTCGCATGTGGCCCGTGCGCTGGGGGATGTCCTGAACGCCCCGGTGACGCACCTGGACGCCGCGTTCTACGACGACGAGTGGAACGAACTGCCCATGGAGAAGTTCGCCGCGGTGCAGCGCGACCTGGTCGCGCAGGAGAAGTGGGTGATCGACGGCAACTACAACTCCACGCTCCAGATCCGGCTCCAAGCCTGCGACACCGTCGTCCTGATGGACGTCTCCACCCTCGCCGCATTGTGGGGGGTCTTCTCCCGCCAGCTCCGGCACGGCGCCGGGCACAAGGGCAACGGGGTGCACAACCGCATCCACTGGGGCGTGATCAAGTACGTGGCGACGTACCGGCGAAAGATGCGTCCACGTGTCATGGCCAAGATCGATCAGTTCGCGACCGGGCATGCCGACGTGGTGCTGCTGACCAGCCGACGACAGACGCGGCGCTGGTTGCGGAAGGCCGCCGACCAGCAGAGCTGAGCCGCCCGCGCCTCCGAGGGGGGTGCGGCGCATGAACCTCAACCCGTTCCTCGACCCCGGGCGGCAGGAAGACCTGTACGGGCACGCCTCCCGGCTGGCCAGACGGTCCAACGCGTTGATACGGGCCAGGACCGTCGGCCGGCCGGTACCCGACACCATCGTCCACCTGGCCCGGTCCTACCTCGCGCGGGGCTCGGAGCGTCTCCGCCTGGTGGCGGACATCGGTTGCGGCCGCGGCACCAGCAGCCGGGTCCTGGCCGAGCAACTTCATCCGGAACGCCTCGTCGGCATCGACGCGGCGCCCGCGCTGGTGGCCGATGCCCGCAAGCGTGTGGGCCGCGTTCCCGGTGTCCAGGTGGGCTTCCTGAAAGGGGACTTCCACCGAATGCCGATGCCGGACGGCTCCTGCGATCTGGCCGTCGCCGCCTTCTGCCTCTACCACTCGACGCACCCCGAGCAGGCCATTGCGGAGATCGCCCGTGTCCTGGCTCCCGACGGCGTGGCCATCCTCGTCACCAAAGCGCTCGACAGCTACCGCGAGATGGACGCCCTGGTGACCGCCGCCGGACTCGACCCGCGCGCCGAGCAGCACGAGAGCCTCTACGTCTCCGCGCACGGCGGCAACCTCGCCGACCTGGCGAAGCCCTCCCTGAACGTGATCGCGACCGAGCACGAGGAGCACCGCTTCACCTTCGACGGACACGATCACGTGGCCGAGTACGTCGCCACGAACCCGAAGTACGACCTCGCCCCCGGCCTGTACGGCAAGCCGGGCGCGTTGGCCGCCACGCTCCACGAACTCCTCCCGGACGTACCGATCGCCACCAGCTCGGTCATCACGTACGTCGTGGCCCGACCGCGAGGAGGCCGGACGTGAGAACCACCCACTTCACCAAGACCTACGAGACCCCGGAACACACTGCAGCCGCCGCCCGTCATCGCACCTGGCTGGCCGCCCACGCGCAGCCGCTCCGCCAGCCGGCCCTGACGGTCATCGGCCCGAACAGCCTGACCTTCGAGTGGATCGAGGGCCGCCACGCAGAACCCGGCGACCTGCCGAGGCTGGCGGGGCTGCTGGGCGACGCTCACGGCACCGCCTGGGCCAGTGACCTGCGTTCCGTCTCCCTGAACGAGCCGCACACCTTCCGCGACGGCACTCCGTTCGGCGACTACCTCCCCGTACGCGAAGTGGCACTGCGCAGGCGGCTGAAGCAAGGTCATCTGCCGGACAGGATCGCTCTGCACGCGATGCTGACGCTTCTGGAGAAGACCGCCGAGGGGCCCGCCGCCTTCTACAAGGACAGCAACCCGCGGAACTTCCTGTTCACCGAGGACGGCACGGTCTTCACCCTCGACACCGACGACCTCACACTCGCCCCGTTCGGGTACGACCTGGCCAAGCTGATCACGACGCTGGTCATGACGTACGGCCCGATCGGCCCACCCGCCATCGACGAGGCCCTGAGCACGTACAACGAGGCCGTCGGCCGCCACGACTCCCGGCTCGGTACGACGGATCGCGAGCGCCTCGACGACTTCCTCGCCCTGCACTGCGTTCTGACCGCCCCGTACGCAGGGCGCAACGGTTACCGCTTCGGCTGGCCGGTTCCGCGCCCCCGACTCCAAGGTCTCGCATGATCACCACGGAACTCGTCTTCGTCCGCCATGGCGAAGCCCACTGCAACGCGAACGGCGTCGTCGGCGGCCCGGTCACCTGCACCGGGCTCACCAACCTCGGGTACGACCAGGTCGAACAGGCAGCTGCCCGGCTGGCTGACGAGCATCGCGACAGACCCTTCACCGCCCTTTACACCGGCCCTCGTCTCCGGCTTCGGCAGACCGGCGAGATCCTCAGCCAGGCCCTCGGCCTGCCGATGCGCACCGCGCCCGGTCTCGGCGGCCCCATCCACGGCGTGGCCGACGGCAAACCCTGGACCGAGGTGAAGACCGCCGCCGACGGCGGGCCGCACGCCCACCCCGACCGGCCCTGGGCGGATGGGTCCGACACCTGGAACGGCTACCTCCAGCGGGCCGGAGACTTCCTTCACGGTCTCATCGACCGGCACGAGGGCGATCGCGTCCTGTTCGCCGCGCACGGCGAGACCGTGATCGTCGCGCACACCCTGCTTCTCGCGATCCCGCTGGGTTCGCTGGCGGGCTTCACCGTGTCCCACGGCTCCATCACCCGCTGGCAGCACCACCTCAACCGGCTCGACCAGCGGCGCTGGATGCTGGACCGGCACAACGACACCGCCCACCTGGGTGCCTCAGCGATACGGGCGACGTCGTGATCACGGCGTACGACGACCCGCGCATGGAACTCGCGCGGCAGACGGTCGGAGCCGTCCGCATCGTCGCGGACCCGGCGCTACCGCCTCACCTGCTGCACCTTGTCGATGTCCGCGGGAACGCCTACTTCGCCAAGCAGCACGCCAACCGAAACCGCTATGTCCACGAGGCGCACGCCTACCTGACGTGGGGACGCCACCTTCAAGGCCACGCCCCTGAGCTGGTCGGCCGACAGGACTCCACACGCACTCTGCTGCTCACGGCGATACGCGGGCAGAGCGGCGACGACCTGCCGCCCGGCTCGGCTGAGGAAGAAGAGGCTCACCACAACGCCGGCCTCGTGCTGGGAGCCCTCCACCGGGCCACGGCAGGTCCCAAGACCGGCGGCATCGGCGTCGAACTGGCCGGTCGGCTCCGAGGCTGGGTCGACAGGGCCGACCGCGCCGACCTCCTGTCGACAGACGAAAGGAGGAGCCTGCTGCAGGTCGCGGACCTCCTGTGCCACGTCCAGGTGGAGAGCGCCGTGTGCCACCTCGACTACCAGCCCAGGAACTGGCTCATCGGGGACGGCTTCTGGATCTGCGACTTCGAGCACATGCGACGCGACGCCCGCATCCGGGACTTCGCCCGCCTCGAGTTCCGCCGCTGGCAGGCCGCCCCCCATCTCCGCAGCGCCTTCTTCGCCGCGTACGGGAGGGAGCTGAGCGACGCTGAGCAACACCTCCTGGAGTCCTTCGGCGCCATCGAAGCTGCCACCGCCCTGGTCCGGGGACACGAGCAGGACGACCTCGCCCTCAGCGCCCACGGCCGCACCGTGCTGGCGCGACTGAGCTGACCGACCACACCGACCTTTGGAGAGTTACGTGTCAGAAAGCACCTCCGCCTCGACCACACCGACCCCGCGGCGCGCGGTGGTGACCGGGGCCGCCGGATTCATCGCCTCTCACCTCGCCCACACCCTGCTCCAGGCAGGAACCACCGTGATCGGCGTCGACCGTCGCGACCCCGCCGCAGACCAGACGGCAGCAGTCAACCTCGCCGCTTCGCACGGCCTCCCGGGATACATGCACATCACCGCCGATCTGCTGACCTGCGCGATCGATCCGCTCCTCTTCGACGCGGACGTGATCTTCCACCTGGCGGGCATTCCCGGCGTACGAGCTTCGTGGGGCCCGCACTTCGGCGACTACGTGGCCTCCAACATCCTCGCCACCCAGCGGGTGATGGACGCCGCCACCCGCATGCGCGTCCCCCGCGTGGTCGTGGCTTCCTCCTCCAGCGTCTACGGACCCACCAGCGGCGGCCCCAGTGTCGAGAGTGACCATCCTCGGCCGGCCTCCCCGTACGCGGTCACCAAGCTCGCCGAGGAACAGCTCTGCCTGGCGCACGCCGCCCGGGTCGACTGCCCCACGGACGTCGTCGCTCTGCGGTACTTCACCGTCTACGGGCCGCGCCAGCGCCCTGACATGTTCGCCCACCGCGCTCTCCTGGCCGCCATCACCGGACAGCCGCTCCGCCTGTACGGCGACGGTCACCAGCGCCGGGACTTCACCTACATCGACGACGCGGTCGCCGCCACCATCGCGGCTGCCTTCTCGCCGACCGACACGGGCATCGTCAACGTCGGAGGTGGCTCCAACGCCTCCCTGCTCGAAGTGATCAACATCGCCAAGAGTCTTGTCGGCCGCGACATCCAGATCCACGTGGAGCACGCACGCAACGGTGACGTTCTGACCACCCGGGCCAACTCCGGCCGTGCCCACGACGTACTCGGCTGGCAGCCCACGGTCGACCTTCACAACGGCATGCGCGCCCAGATGCAGGCCCTGACCCAGCCCGCGTACCGCGCCGCGGCCTGACCATCTCGCGACCCGACAGGAGTTGCCGTGGAGAGCCCCGAAAAAATCCGGCGGGATGCCTTCTTCCACCGGATCACCGCGCAATTCCCCACCGACGGACAGATCAGCTCGCTGATCATCACCCACCTGCTCCCCGAGCGCCCGGCGTTCCTCCACGCGATGGCCCGGACCACCACGGTCGCGGCCGTGCTGCCCAAGCCCAGATCCATATCCCAGCGGACCCTTACGGAGGTGCGCCGCGAGTACGCCGTGCACCCCCTGAGCCGCGACCTGTTCACGGACCCCACCAGCGCCCTGGAGTACCTGGAGGTCACCGCTCCCGGTCGTGACGTCGTACTGCTCGACATCGGGGGCTACTTCGCACCCAGCCTCGGCACTCTGGTCGAGAAGTTCTCCGGCCAGGTCGTCGGCGTCGTCGAGGACACCGAGAACGGACACCAGCGGTACGCGTCACTCGGCCAACTGCCTTGCCCCGTTTTCTCGGTGGCGCGTTCCCCTCTGAAGGACTGCGAAGACCACCTGGTGGGACGGTCCATCGTCTTCTCCACCGAGTCCCTGGTCCGCACCCGCGGCGACATCCTGGTCAGCCGGGGTGCCTGTGTGATCGGCTTCGGCAAGGTCGGCCGCGCCATCGCCCAGACGCTGCGCGTCAACGACGTACGCGTCACCGTCTATGACAGCGACCCCGTCAAGCGGGTGCAGGCACACTCCCAGGGGTTCCGTACGGCCACTTCCCGCACTGAGGCACTCTGCGACGCCGACCTCGTACTGTGTGCGACCGGCAATCTGGCGCTGCGGCACGGGCATTTCGAGGCGCTGCGCAACGGCGCCTATGTGGCCTCGGTGACGTCCTCCGAGGACGAACTCGAGCTGGACTCGCTCGACGGGCACTACCGACGGACACCCGCCGGGGAGCACCTGACGCGGTACGACGTGACAGGCCATCACTTCTTCGTTCTCGCCGACGGTGGTGCGGTCAACTTCGTCCACGGCGCGTCAGTCGGTACGTACATCCACCTCGTGCAGGCCGAGATCCTCGCGGCCACCGCAGCGCTCAGCCGCGGCGACCACGAGCCGGGCCTGCATGAAATGCCCTCGTCCGACCGCCAGACCATCGCGAAGGTCTGGCTCGACCACTTCGCCAAGTGATCACATACCCCGTCCCACACACCCTTGATCCGCCACTGATCGATAGGAGAACGCCGTGGCCGCCACCGCAGCGCGTCGCCACATAGCGGTGATCCCCTGCCGCTGGGGCGCCTCACGATTTCCCGGAAAGCCCCTGGCCCTGCTCGGCGACATGCCGCTGCTGTGGCACGTCCACCAGCGCTGCCAGGAGGCGAAACGGATCGACGACGCCGTGGTCGCCACCGACAACGAACGCATCGAAGCCGCCTGCCGTCGGCTCGGCATCCCTTGCGTGATGACCGGCGACCACCCCACCGGGACGGATCGCGTCGCCGAGTGCGCCCAGCGCGTCCAGGCCGACGCGTACATCAACGTCCAGGGCGACGAACCGTTCATCGCCCCCGCCGCGATCGACGCGGTGTCGGAGGCGCTGGTCCACCTCAGCGCCGAGACCCTGGCGGTCAACGCGTACGCGAAGCTGGACGACGCGGCATCGGTCATCGACCACAACGTCGTCAAAGTCGTGGTCGGCGAGAACGGCAACGCCCTCATGTTCTCCCGGCAGCCGATCCCGTACCCGCGGGGCCATCGTCCGAACTACCTGCGACAACTCGGCCTTTACGGCTTCACGCGCAGCGGACTCGACCTGTTCCGGCACCTGGAACAGGGACCGGTTGAGCGCGCCGAAGGCGTCGAGATGCTCCGGCTGGTCGAGCACGGGCATGGCGTACGGATGCTTGCCGTCGAGGACGAGGGCATCGCTGTGGACACGCCGGAGGACCTCGAAAGGGCGTGCGCGATGCTGCGATCACATTCTTGAGGGCCCCTGAATCTGCTGGTGACAAGCCAGCCGACCGCCGTGGTCGACAGTTGAACCGGCCCACCGCAGGACACGGTTCGCGGCGTGCTTCAGAACCTCCTGGCTGAGGCGCCGGAGCGATCAGTACTCATCCAGCTTCAGCCACGGTTCGATGCCGAGTTCTTCGGCTTCGCTGTCCATCTGCTTCTCGCTGAGACGAACGTTCGTCATCGCCGCCGTCCCGGTGCCTTCGGCGGCTCCTTCGAGGATTACCGTGCGCGAAGTTGTCACGGCTTCAGCCCAGGCTTCCGCAGCGTCAGCGAAATCCTGCGTATCGGCCGGTGCCCGACTCGCGTACTTCCGCAGCTTCTCGGCTTCGAGCTGTGCGACAAGTTGCACACTCTCGACCTCTGTCCGGGCGTCGCCGGCATCGACTGCCTTGGTCTCTAACTTCATCTCGTCGCGGATGTTGTCCACAGACGCGCGAATGTCGCTGACGGAATTCTCCACTTCGGGATCGTCACCGCATCCGGTCAGTAGAGCACCGGCGCTCAGGACGAATGCAACGGCAGTAAGACGCGAGTTCCTCAAGATCCCCCCTGGGAATGAACCGGCCCCACGCGGTGCGTGGTTGACAGTTGGCCGGATGTTGTGGATCTTCCCGATCGGTGGGACGAGGTGTCAAGCGACGTTCACGGCATGCGCCGGGCGGTTTCAAGCCGCGCCTTGAGTTCGGTGCGGATCAGCGCTTCCAGGGCGTCGATCGATTTGACGCCCAAGTCATCCCGCCAGGCTTCTTCGGCAACCTCTCGCGGCGTCATGAATGCCATTTCCGGCAGGCGCTCTTCCTCGTCGAAGTGGGCGGATTGTCGCGATGGCCGCCGTCGACGCTGAGGTGCGGCCGACGCGGATTCTGAAGCCGCGTGTGGATGGCCGCGCTCGTGCAGGATTGCTTCAGCTGCTCGATCGATTGCGGAAGCGACACTGGTGCCTCCTTCGGACTGACCGAAGAGTCTGCGGTCGCCCTGAATCATCCGGACTCGGGTCGAGATACTGGCATCGCGCCGGGAGATGATCTTCGACTCAAGCTCGTCGACCGAAGGCCCACCAGGAGAATGGGCGAGTTCCGCGGCTATCCGTGAAGGAAGGAAATCCCGGATGACTGTGGCGCGGACGAAGATTTCGGCTGCGTTCTTGATCGCCTGGTCGAAGGGTATGACGTCGCTCATGACTGGCAGATTCTCCTCCGCCGGCTCGCGGGCTGTCACGAGAATGGGAAACTGCGCGCCAGCCTGGGTGTTCATGCCTTGAGTGGGAAGGGCTTCCCGTTGCGCATCGGCTGCCAGCCCAAGGCGATCCCTCGACGGATGCCTTCTGCGACCTCTCCGGGGAGAACGGGTACCGACTCGGCGCCCACCCAGTTGCCGGGGTGCGCGCGGCCGGTGTCCACGACGAGGACGGAACCGCCGGGCTCGCTGTGCTCCACGGAGTAGGTCAACGAGCCCCAGTTCATGCCGTGGTCGTACGTCGGGCGTCGGCGCAGAGTCCACCGATAGGTGACCCCGTCGACCGTGATCGACCGGGCCCCCTTCCTCGCCAGTGACATCTGCCCGCCCCTCATCGGCTACGCGAGGGCTCATGATGCGCCGTGCTCGAATCCAGCGCCATGGGTTTAGGCTCCGCCGGTGTCGACACCGAACCGCTTTGAGATGGCCTTCGACGGCCGTGCCTACGAGGCAGCACAAGCGGCGCGTCTTGCTTATCGGCGGCTTCGTGTCTGTTTACTACGCCGCAGCACTTGAGGCCGCCGCCCGGGGCCGCTGGGCGGGGATTTGCCCCATCGCCCTCTCTATCAAGATCCGGATGACTACCCGCTCAGGGTCTGGGGCCGGCGTGCGCCCGTATCGCTCTCCGTAGCGCGCAATGGCGTCGTCGACCGCTGCGGCATCCGTGCAGACTTCCGCCACGCCTTCGAGTGTGGCCCACCGGCCCCCGTCGACCTGGCACACCGCGACCCGGGCCGTACCACCGCCTGCGAGGATGTTGGCGACTTTCCGGCTGGATTTGCGGGTGATAACTCGGGCGACTCCGGCGACGGCGTCAACGGTCACGCCCACGGGCACAACGTGCGGGCGGCCGTCAGGACGCAGCGTAGTCAATGTGCACAGGTGGTACTCGTTCCAAAACTCGTAGTAGTCATCAGCTTGACCCGATATCGCGTTCGACATGGCTGAAAGCGTAACGGTGCCAGTTGCCCGAACTGCCCTGAAGTGACCACGGCCACACCTGGCTTGAGCAGGTGATTAGCCCGATTCGGCGCCGCATGTCGCACGTCATTAAGCCGTGAATATCTCAGATTCATAACGGACTCGACATCGAAGTTGAGAGCTTGAAGCGTCCACGCCAGGACGCAAAAGGCCAGCTCAAAAACATGATCTAACACGCTGATGGCCGATTTAGATCGTTTTGGCGGGTCGGAGTTACTTGCGGGCTGCACATATTGATCATGCTTTTCAGGCCATGTCTTATCTGAACCGTCACGTACTGTCCAAGGGGTTCCCGGAGGCTCCATTGAGGCGGCTCACCGGGTGTCTCATTGCGTGTTCGCGTATGTGACATCCGTGTTGAGTGAGGCGATCTGGAGGCCAGGCATCCGGGCCCCTTGAGGGGCTTGGTGGGGCACGCAGGCATATCCGGCTGCGGTCGTTTCGGCGCCGGGAACTGGACGTCATCGACACGGGCGCGGTGTCGCCCCGGCTCGGGGGAGCCATCACCTTGCCGGTTGGAGGGATTACTCAGTGTGGTCACAGAAGAGTGGTCGAGACGCGGCGGAGCCGACGGTTCCTGCACGGGGCGGAGCCAGCCGTGGGCGCCTCGGGCGCTGGCGCACAGCCGTGAACCGGACCGTGGAGAGGGATCTGCACCGTCTGATTCGGCGTGAGCTGCAAGACCTCGGGATTACTCCCCCGCTCGACGTCGCCGAACTCTGCCAGGCGCTCAGCCGACGGCGTGGGCGCCCCCTGTACCTGCGGGAGGCTCCGCTGCCGAAGCCGGGGCCCTCGGGGATGTGGGTCGAGTACGAGGACTACGACGTGATCCTCTACCAGCAGGAGACAACCCGCCTGCACCAAGATCACATCAAGCTCCATGAGATCGGGCACATCCTCGTAGCGGAGAACGAAGAGGCCGCCGCAAGGGAGGCCGCAGGCGAGACGGCGGCAGAAGCCCCCACGGTCGACGCCGACGAGGAGACAGCTGTCTTCGTCGAGGGCTGGGCCACCATGCTGCCGGTGTTCGATCCCGAGACGATCAAGCGCGTGGCCCGCCGATGCTCGTACGAGGACGGCGAGGAATGCTCCGTCGAACTGGTCGCGACCATCATTCTGGAGTGGTCGTCCCTGCTGGACGGGTCCACTCCGCTGTCGGACGACCCCTCTCTTCGTCGTGTGGAGTCGGCTCTCGGTGACCGGCGAGGATGGCTGTAACCCGTGGAACTGCTACTTCTGGGGCTCGTGGCCGCTCTCCTCTGGAAGCTCTACCAGCTGAAGCGATCCCCTCATGACGCACCCCTGCGGTCTGTCACCCTCTGTCTGCTCTGCGCTGCGCTGTCGTACCCCGTGGCCATGCCCGGCGGCGCGTCCGGCGTAGATACGGTCGCCGGCCACGGAACAGCGAAGCTGATCCAGAACGTGCTGTTGCTCCTCGCGGTGTACTTCCTGATGTGCTTCTACCTCTACTCCGCAGCCGACGAAGAAGCGGGCCGCCGCCGGGCGCGCAAGGAAGCCGTCGTCGTCGGGGTCGTCGCGGTAGCCATCACTGTGGCTGCGGAGTCGGTGCCGCACGAGGTCTTCGCCGGCAGCTTCAGCACAGCCGACATGACGATTCCGCAGATCGCCTTCTTCTACAGCGGGGCCGGTCTCTACCTCATGTATGCCCTCGGCATGGGGTGCCGGTGGACTCGCCGTTACGCCCGCATGTCCCGGCGCCCGCACTCCACCGGGCTCTGGATGGCAGCCGTCGGCCTGGGGGCGATGGCCGTAGCCTGCGCGATCCGCGCTGTCATCGTCGCCGTTCGCTGGGCCGACGTAGACGTGCCCCAGCCTCTTATGGCCGCCGTTGCCTTCCTCCTGGTGGTGTCCGTCCTGCTGTTCGCGGCGGGTATCACGTACTCCGGAGCGCGAGCCCGAATCTCCTCCCTGCGGCTCTGGCTCCAGCACCGGCGTGATCACCGCCGCCTCGCTCTTCTGTGGGAGCTGCTGGCGGAGGCGTACCCCGAGAACGTGCTGAGGCCGGCGTCTCCGGCTGCGCTGGACCGGTGGCGGGCCCGTGGCGTGCACCGGCGCTACCACCGCCGCATCGTGGAATGCCGCGACGGTTTGGTGGACATCAGCCCCTACCTGCTGGATGAGGATGACGACAGCGCGGTCCTCAGCATCGACTCCACGGAGCTTGCCGCACGGCTCCGTCGAGCCTCCGCCCGGATCGGGGATGGCGTCCCTGCACCCCGTCGAGCCGTCCCCCTCGCCATGGCTCTGGGAAGCGACCGGCAGTCGGATGTGAAACAACTGATTGCGGTGTCCGACGCCCTGCGTGATGCTGCATGACCCGTAATGATCAAGGAGACAGGATGCTGATCACCGGTGGACGAGTGCTTGTCGACTCGGGGACCTACCTGGAGGACGGCGCAGTTCTCATCGAGGGCGACTCGATCACTGCCGTCGGGCCGCGCGAACAGATCGTGGAGCAGGCCGGCTCCGACGTTCCTCACTTCGCATTCGACGGAACCGTCCTGCCGGGGCTGATCGACGCACACGTCCACCTCGCTTTCGACGGCGGCCCTGATCCGGTTTCCACGCTCCAGGACTCGACGGATGAGGTCCTGTTCGAGGACATGTGCCGTCGTGCGGAACGGCTCCTGCTCAGTGGTGTCACCACGGCCCGTGACCTCGGTGACCGGGGTGGGCTGGCGCTTCGTCTGGCTGCGGAGATCAACGATCGTCGTACGCCGGGACCGAGGATCGTGTCCGCGGGCACGCCCGCGACCACCGTGGGCGGGCACTGCCACTTTCTCGGCGGCGAGGTTTCCGGTGAAGCCGAGATCCGCGAACTCGTACGTCGCAATTTCGCAGCGGGGGCCGGGGTCATCAAGGCCATGGTCACCGGCGGCGGCCTGACGAAAGACGGCCCCAAGAGCCACCAGTCCCAGTTCACCGCAGAGGAACTGACCGCCCTGGTGGACGAAGCCCATAAGGCAGGTGTCCCCGTCGCAGCCCACGCACACGGTGCCGACGGCATCACCGCGGCCGTGGAGGCCGGTGTGGACACGATCGAGCACTGCACCTGGATGACGAGTGGTGGCCTCGACTTCCGGCAGGACGTGGTGAAGCAGATCATCGACCGGGGAATCACCGTCTGCCCGGCGGTAAGCCCCCACTGGCAGATGCTCCCCCGAATCTTCGGCGAGGAGCGCGCCGCCGCGATGTTCGATCTGGTGCGCCGGATGGCCGACGCGGGCGTACGCCTGGTGGCCGGAACGGACGCCGGAGTGCAGCGCGCCGGTTTCGACGGCCTGGTCCCGGCCCTGTCGTTCTACTCCCACTTGGGCCTGGCGAATGCTTCGATCATCGACATGGCGACGTCCGAAGCGGCCACGGCGCTGGGGCTGGGCTCCACAACGGGGCGGATCGCTCCTGGCTACCGCGCGGACCTCCTCCTGGTCGATGGAGACCCGCTCTCGGACCTCGACGCGCTGAAGGACGTCCGGGCTGTGTTCGCCTCCGGCCTGCGCCGCGAGCCGAACGCAGCGGCGGAGTAGAAGTAGCTGGTCAGTGCCCTGTTCCCAGCGACTCCCTGAGTCCTGGGAACAGGGCACTATTCGTTGGCGTCGGGGTCGGCCTTTTTCTCGAACTCGGTCGCGAGATCGTTCAAGATCGAGAGGACGTCGGCCGGCAGACCCTCCGCGCCGAGACCGCGGGCCCGGACTCGGCCTACCTTCCCGCTCTTGGCGGCCGACATCAGGCGAAGTCCTTCGTAGACCTGCCGGGCGACAGCGTCGTCCGGCTCGAAGTACAGGCGCGTGACGCCGAAGAACTGGGCGAGACCTTCCAGGACGATCGGGGCGGGGGCTTCGGCTTCGTCGGTGCCCGTACGAAGGGCCTCCACCTTCTCGGCCGTGGTGACCTGCGACCCCGCGTAAGCGTTCACAGACTCCGCGATCTCCTCGTCCCCCGGCACCGCCCCCGACGGGTACGAGCGCTCCAGGAGGAGGGTGATCTTTTCAGCGAGTGTTCGGGGCGGCTCCTCAATCATCGCGGCAGCCTCGCCCTCCACCTCCTCCCCCCGGGCCTTCGCCATTGACCGCTCCTGCGCTCGCTTCACCTCGTCCACGGTGACGCGATACGCCTCCGCCAGGTCAGGGAGGTACCTGTCCTTGAGGCGCCGCACCCCTTGTTCCGCGCCTGCCACCGGGCCGGCGCTCTTGGTACCGATGACCGCTGCCATCTCGTACCGGTAGAGGCCGGCGTCGCACCGAAGGTCAGTGAGATCGGGCAAACCGTCGCGGGGGAACAGGACGTCCAACGGCTTCTTGAGCACCCCGGCGAGGGCGGGCAACTTCTCCTGATCCGGCACGGATGAGCCCAGTTCCCACCCTGCCACTGTCGAATCCGCAGCTCCGAGGGCAGATGCCACATCGGACTGCGAGATCTCGGCGGTTCGACGTACCGCGCGCACACGAGTCCTGTCGAAGCGTCGAGCTGGCATGAGACCTCGTTTTTGTGTGAACCGAAGAAATATCGGTCCGTTGACCTTTATCGTGAACCGAGATAGCTTCAGGCTATCGAAAAACGCGGGGATTCGCACCCCCGCCCTCGGCGGCTAGGCCGTGCGCCTGCCGAGGAGAACGTCGGTCAGAGACACACCGGGGAGGTGGCGGGGCGATGCAAGCGAACGGTCCGTGATGCGGCCAGGCAACGAAAACCGGCGCCCGGGAGCTACCAACTCCCAAGCGCCGGGCTGGCACCCCGAAGGGCACCGATTCACATCTCGCGGGCGGCGGGGCTTTTGCACGAGAACCGCCGCACCGCACTCCTACGAACAACGGAGTATCCCATGCTCGCCACGCCGAGCGGAACCCCGGCATGCCCGGACACGGCCCGCCAGCACCGCCTCGCGGCCCAGCTCGCCGACATGATCCCCGGGGCGACCACCATCCGCGTCAGCCTCACCGACCCGAAGCAGGCGTGGCCCCACCCCCACGCCATCGCCAAGGACGCGGTCGGGGAGCCGATCGAGCTGAGCCGGACGACCGCCAGGGTCGCAGCCCGGTGGGTCCTGCGGGTCTGGCCGGACGCGGACTGGACCCGGCCCCACACCTTCGACCTCGCCGCCGCGACCCTCACCCGCAGCGACCTCGCCGCTGCCAGTCGGCGCCGCTGACATGGCGCGGATCCGAACGATCAAGCCGGAGGCGTTCGTCTCCGAGTCGCTCGCCGAGGTGAACGTCGAGGCCGAGCGGACCTTCTTCGGCCTCCTCACCCAGGCCGACGACCACGGCCGCCACCGCGACAACGCCGCGATCATCGCGGGGCTGCTCTGGCCCCTGCGGGCGGAGCACACCTCAGTCCACGTCGAGGACGACCTCCAGCAGCTCGCCAACGCGGGCCTGATCTGCCGGTACACCGGCTGCGACGGCCGCCGCTACCTCCACATCGTCACCTGGTCCGAGCACCAGAAGATCGACAAGCCCAGCCAGTCCCGACTGCCCTCCTGCCCGCAGCACCACGCGACTGACCGGTGCGGCCCCTGCAAGGGGACCTGCACGAGGCGTACCGAGGCGTCGCCCACCCCTACCCGAGGGCTCGCCGAGGCTTCGCCGAACGCTCCCCGAGCCCTCGAACTACCCGCGCGGCCCGCTCCGACGCCTCCCGCCCCCCGAAGCGAGGGCCCGACCGCACAACAGGACGCCCTCGTCGGCATCCCTGACCGCCCCGGCGTGAAACCCGCAGGTCAGACGGCATTCCCGGAGGGCTCCCCGAAGCCTCCCCGAAACCTCGGAGAGGGCTCGGCGCCTGGATCTAGGATCTTGGATCCTGGATCTTCATTCCCTACGGGGCGCACAGCGCCCGACGCCACAGTCTCGGCCAACGACCTCATCGGCGAGTACGTCGCCGCGTGCGACGAGCGACCGCCCAGCGACGTGCTCGGACACCTCGGCCGCATCGCCAAGAAGCTCCTCGGCGAGGGCATCGCCCCGGAGCACGTCCGCGCCGGACTGCGGCGCTTCGCGGAGATCCAGGGCCACCCCAGCCGCCTGCCGAGCCTGGTCAACGACGCCATGAACGCACGGTCCGCCGGTTTGGCGCGGCCGGGAATCCGGCCTACCGTGCCCGCTCACCAGGCGTGGACCAACCCGGTCGACGCTGCCGCCGCCTACGCCGAGGAGCTGTGATGCGCACCTACACCCGCGACCCGCAGACCCTCGGCGGCGCAGGCACCCTGGACCGGATGGCCCGGATCCTGGCCGCCCGCAACATCGACCCGGCAGCCGTCGCCGCCCTGGCCGACGAGCCCGAGCGCTTCTCCCCGCTGGACGCCCTGTTGGCCGCGATGCCCCCGCGCTACCAGGGCGCGGTCGCCGACCACCCCCAGGTCCTGGACTGGGCCCGGGACGTCGCCCAGCAGGCCGTCGCCCCGAGCATCGGAGCCCGGCGGCAGGTCACCACCGGCCCGAGCCTGCTGATGGCCGGGGTGGTCGGCGCGGGCAAGACCCACCAGGCGTACGGCGCGGTCCGACAGCTGGTGCAGACCGGAGTGGGCGTGCGGTGGCGCGCGACCACCGCCGCCGACCTGTACGCCGACCTCCGCCCCCGGCAGGGAGTCGACAGCGAGCGGGAGCTGGCGGCCGTCAGCCGGTGCCCGCTGCTGATCATCGACGACCTCGGCGCGGCCAAGGCGTCCGAGTGGGTCGAGGAAGTGACGTACCGGCTGATCAACCGCCGGTACAACCACATGCTCCCGACGCTGATCACCACCAACCTGGCGATCAAGGACCTCCGGGCCTACCTCGGCGACCGCGTCACCTCTCGGCTCGCGCAGATGACCACCCGGGTCGAGTTCGAGCCGGTCGACCGCAGACGCCACCGCCCCGCCGCCTGACCCACCGCAGGCCGCCACGCCGGGCCGCGCCCCCAGAGCGTGCTGCCCCATGCACCTCCCGACCCAGCGCACCCCTCCGCCGGCGCCCCCGCGCGCGGAGAGCGATCGGAGCAACCCGCATGACCACCACGACGATCAGCCCTGCCCACCACCGGTCGCTCGGCGATCACACCTGGCAGGACCAGGCCGTCTGCCAGAGCACCGAGTACAACCCGGTGGACCCCGAAATCTTCTTCCCCGAGCCCGACGAGACCACCAAGATCACCGCCGCCAAGTCGCTGTGCGGCCAGTGCCCGGTCCGCCGCACCTGCCTGGACGCAGCGCTGGAAGGCGGCGACACCCACGGCATCCGGGGCGGGATGACCGAGGAGGAGCGCGAGCCGCTGCACGAGAAGCTCGCCAACCGCCTCGACTACAGCCGGGTCAACGCCACCGTCGCCGGGCGCGACGTCCACCTCACCAAGGCCGAGCGCCGCGCGGTCGTCCACGCCGCCTACCGCCACGGCCTCACCGAACAGCGCCTCGCCTGGCTCCTGAAGATCACCGAGGAGCACGCCCAGAAGCTGTACCGCGAGATCCGCCGAGCCATCCGCAACCGAGACCTGGAGCAGACCACGAAGGCCACCCCACCTCCCGAGACCGACGGCAAGCGCCTGGGCCGCGACGACTTCGGGACGGCGGCGTGAACATCGCGAGCGCGCCGAGCACGGCGCATGTCACCGGATGGGACCGCGCGGTCGTCATCGCCCTCGGCGGTGCGGGATGCGCTCTGTCGTACGACGCCCTGCAGCAGATGGCCGTCGCCATCCACGTCCGGGGCCTGCTGACCTACCTCTTCCCTTTGGTGATCGACGGGTTCATCGCCTACGGCATCCGCGCCCTGCTGGTCCTGCGCGACGCACCGCTGCGCGCCCGGCTTTACGTCTGGACACTCTTCGGCACGGCCACCGCCGCCAGCATCTGGGCCAACGCGCTGCACGCGGTCAGGCTCAACGAAGAGACCGCCTCGGACACCGGGCTGCGGCTCGGAGACACGGTGGTCGCCGTGCTGTCCACCATCGCCCCGCTCGCTCTGGCCGGAGCGGTCCACCTGTACATACTCATCGCCCGGGGGTCGGTCAAGGACAGTGACCGAAGTGACCGCGACGACCTCGGTCAGACCAGTAACCCCGGTCAGCCGGAGCGCATCGCGGTCACTCGGACCGACCGGGCCGGTCAGCAGCAGCCGCAGCCCGGTCAGGTCAGCTCCGGACAGCCGGACACCGCCCTGACCGACCGACCCCGCCTGTCCCTGGACAAGCAGACCCCGGACGCCCGGACAATGACCGGGGACAGCGCCTCGGCGGACAGCAGCAGCCCGGACACCGGTCACCATGACCGGGGGCTCAACGCCGCTGACCTGGGCGGACAGTCGGACACCGCCCCGGCGGTCAGTGACCGACAGGCCGTCACCGAGCCGGTCACCGGTCGCCCGGACAACCTCCCGCCGGTCACTGACCGGCCGGTCACTCCGCCACCGGTCACTGACCGGGACCCCCGGACAACCGGTGACCGGCGACCTGACCCGGACACCGAGGAGCTGCTGGAGATCGCCCGGTCAGCGGTCAGGGCCGAGGACAAGCTGACCCGCAAGGTGGTCGCCCAGGCGATCCGCGGTCAGCAGATCCCGCTGTCCAGCGACACGCTGACCGCCCTGATGGTCCAGCTCCGCCAGCAGCACGGACAGTCGGTCACCACCTCCCGGAACTGACCGCACACCACATGGGGCGGGTGACCGAGCCGGACACCTCGGCCGGTCACCCGCCCCGGGACACGCGCCCCACGACCTCCTGAAGGAACCGGAGAGCACTGCCATGCGTACGAACCCCGCCACGCCGGCCGAGGTGGACTCCTGGCTGACCGTCCTGCACCAGCGCGGCCACCTCCACCGCGCCGAAACCGGTCCCGACAGCACCTGGACCGTGCAACGACACCGACACAGCCGCCCCTGGACCCTGCACCACCCGGTCCTCGCCATGGACTGGATCGAGGACATCGTCCGCGACATCCACCAGCAGGACGCGGAGACGGGCCGGTGACCGCCAACGACCCGGCGGCCACCACGCCCGGACCGCAGCGTGACCCCAACACGGCTCCTGGCGGAGCAAGTTGTCGCGTACGACGGTCCTACGGCCCGTCGTACGCACTTGCCCCCGCCCAGGACGGCGGGGGAAGTCCGGCTGGTCCCCGAGCGAGGGCGCACGGGGACCAGCCGGACTCCCGGCACCAGGGGGCGCCGGTCGTGGGAGGAGAAGCAGACGACCGCGCCCCGCGCGAGCAGCAGAGCACGAGCCAACCTGCGTTCCCCGACCGCAAGCCGCGCCGACGCACCCGCAACCCGAGTCGGCGCACCCACAAGACGACCACCCGCCTGTCCGACACCGAGAAGACCGAGATCACCGCCGCCGCCAAGCAGCGCGCCGTCACCGTCGCCCGTTTCCTCGCTGCTGCCGGCCTCGCCGTCGCCCGCGGTTCGACCACCGTGCACACCAACGAACAGCTCGACGCCGCCATCGACGAGATGGCCGCCCTGCGCACCGCCATTTCCCGTGTCGGCAACAACATCAACCAGATCGCCTTCGTCTACAACGCCGGAGGACAGCCCCGCCCCGGCGAATTCGACCACGCCCTCACGACCTTGACCCGCGTCCTGGCCCGCGTAGACGACGCGGCCGACACCCTGGTGAAGAAGCGCCTCTGATGGTCCCCAAGATCCGACGCGGCTCGCGCACCCACGGCTTGCTCGTCTACCTCTACGGCCCTGGCAAGCGCGACGAGCACACCGACCCCCACCTCGTCGGCAGTTGGGACGGCTTCGCCCCTGACCCTGGCCGTGACACCAGTCCCGACCCCGACCCCAAGGTAACCCTCGCCCGGCTCGCTGCCGCCCTGGACCTGCGGGTCAAGCAGGCAGGCCCCAAGGCCCCGGCCGAGCACGTCTGGCACTGCTCGGTACGCACCGACCCCGGCGACCGGACCCTGACCGACGCCGAGTGGAACACCGTCGCCCGCCGCCTGGTCCAAGCCGTCAACCTCGCCCCCGACGGCGACCCGGACGGCTGCCGCTGGGTCGCGGTGCGCCACGCAGACGACCACATCCACATCCTGGCCACGATGGTCCGAGGCGACCTGCGCCGCCCGAGGATGAACTACGACTTCAAGAAGGCCCAGGCCGAATGCCGCCGCATCGAACAGGAGATGGACCTGCGTCAGCTCAAGCCCGGCGACGGCACCGGAGCCAAGACCCCCACCAGCGCCGAGCGCTTCAAAGCCGAGCGCACCGGCCGCCCCGAGACACCGCGCGAGACGCTGCGCGAAGCCGTCCGCCAGGCCGTCGCCGGAGCCGCCGGCGAAGCCGAGTTCTTCACCCGCCTTCGCGAGGCGGGCCTGCGCGTCAAGCTGCGGCACGCCCCCTCCGGGGACGTCCTCGGCTACACGGTCGCACTGCCCGGCGACCGCAACCGCGACCGCGAGCCGGTCTGGTTCGCGGGCTCGACCCTGGCCCCCGACCTTTCCTATCCGAAGATCCAGCGGCGCCTCGCCGACGGAACCGCCGACGCGGTCACGATGGCGGAAGCCGACACCGGCCGGTCGGACTGGTCGCCGTCGGCACGGGGGCGACGCACCGCGACCGGGATCGCCGAGCGCGCCGCGATCCGCCTGGACAGCGACGACGACGATGCCGCAGCCCAACTCGTCGGAGTCGGTGAACTCCTGGACGCGGTTGCCCAGACCTCTCCGGCCGCCACCCGCGCCGAACTTGGTGCCGCCGCTCGCTCCTTCGAACGCGCCACCCGCAGCCACGTCCGGGCCGAACGCGCCGACACCCGGGCGATCCGCTCGGCGGCCCGAGGCATCATCCAGGCCGGCAGCGCGCTCGGCCGAGGTGAGGACGGCGGCACCACCGCCATGCTCGTCTCCACCCTGGTCCTGGTGGCGTTGGCCGCAGCACGCTGGCACTCCGCACGCGGTCACGCCCAACAGGCCGAAGCCTCCCGTCAGACCGCCGAGCACCTGCGCGCCGCCTACCGCCAGGCCGCCGCCGCACCCATGCAGGCCCTGCGCGAACAAGGCCGAGCCCTGCCCGAAGCCCAGCGCCGCACCTACGAGACCACCATCCGCGCCGCCCTGCCCGAGAACAGCACCCGAGCCGACACGAACACGAAGATCGACGCCCTGGCCGCCACCCTGGCTCAGGCCGAGCAGGCAGGCCACGACCCGAAGGCCCTCCTGCAGGAGGCCATCGCCATGCGCGAACTCGACACGGCCGAGGACGTGAACGACGTCCTGGTCTGGCGACTGCGCCGCCTCGCCCAGCTCCCCGCGCACCCGGGCGAAGCCGCTCGACGCCCGCAGGCCGACACCGGCCGCGCCAAGTCTGCGGCCAACCGGACCGGCGTTCGGACCGGACCTCCGGCAGCGCCTAGGCCCGCCGCCCCGGACCCGCGCAGCCGCCCGCCGCGCCGCTGACCAGCAGTCCGGCAGGCCCGCCACCGGCCTGCCGGACTGCGCGAAACCCCTGGACAACCAACTCCACCGGCTGTTACGGATGAACAGAGAAGGCCCTCGACCGGGAGATGATGCTCGTGCTCAGAACGACCGACCACCACGTAGAGCCGACCCCCGTCCTGCCCGCCGCCCCCGCCGGAAGCGACCCCCTGCTGCAGCTCCAGTACGAGACGCAGCCCCCCAGCGGACCCGGCGCGACACGCTGCCTCAGCCACCCGCCGGAGTTGTCCCTGCGCGGGATCCCCGTGATGTGCTCGGCCTGCCGGGCTCGGCGCGACTGGCTGCTCATCAACCACGGCCGCAACGTCTGGATCCGCTGCCGCTGCAGCAACCAGTGGCTCGAGCCCGAGATCAGCCGCGCCGACTTCGACGCCATGATCGCCATCCCGGACGGGACGACCTACGCCAGCGTCGAGCAGGGCCTGGCCGCACTCGGCTTCGACGGCGCCTTCGCCGGCACCTATCTGGACTAAGCCTCGAACCACCTCGGTGGATCGAGGCTTAGGCGGACCCGCCGATCATGTCGCCGACGGCGGCGGTATGTGTCGCGGCCACTGCATGCTGGCGTGTTCTGACGCGGCGGCCCGGAACGCTTCCATCAGCACGAACCCCGGATGCGTCCCGAATACTTCATATTTCCGCCGGTAGTGGCATGACCAGTAGCTCACCATGGGTCGCTCCGTGCGTGCGAAGAAGTCTGGATTGCGCTCGATGAACTCGCGATAGAGCCTGCGGTCAGCCAACCCCGGGGCAGCGAGGCCGGGAACACCCAGGCCGATCGCCTCAAGGATCTCCAGCACGTACTCGCCGGCCAACCGCACCACAAATGGGACCACCCATGGCTCGCTCGACGCCATGATCTTTTCGAGGTGGCGCTGGCGAACCTTGTCATCACCGTGCCGTGACTACAGGCAATGCAAGATCACCTGTTGGGTTTCGGTCAATGGCCCCTCCGAACTGCCGGTCTCCGCCTCCTCGTTGTAGATCCGGTAGGGGATGGCAACGGTCTCGCCCTGCACCGCAACAACCTCGAATGACTCCGCCGGCGCGAGCTTGGCATCCGGCATGACCGTCAAGACGCTCTGCACGGCACCGGCAAGACGTGCCGGAAAGGTAGCCATAAGGACATGCGTGACGTTCGACGGACCCCGGGGCAGCCGCATAACACGAGGAAGGGCGGCGAGCCCTCGCTCCCTCCGCAGCCCGCCTCAACGTTGCGAGGCAGGCTTTAGCTGCGTTCCCCTCCACCCGGCCATGATCAGCCATCAAGGGCTCGACCGTCTCACCGCTTGTCGGGCACGAGCCCGTTAGGCAAAACATGTTGAAACGGTCGGCGTGAATCAAGGTCAAACGCCTGCTAGGGAGCGGGCGGCGCCATCGGCGAGGGGGGCACCGGTGTGGCGCTTGGTGCCGGAACGCGCGGGTAGCTGATGTGCACCACGCGCACGAGCGCCCCTGGCACGAAGACGCACATGGCCGCCGACCGGGTACGCGGTACGTTGCCGGGCCCCGTCCAGGCGATCGGCCGTTGCAGCACGATGTCGCGACGGGTCGGGTCCGGATCGGTCGACACGTAGCGGACGTAACCCTCCACCAGCCGGCCGTCGGACAGCTCGATGGCGATGAACGGCTTGTGCTGCCCGTCCGCCCCCGCGCGGTCGGTGAGGGCGTGCACGGCTACAGTCCCTTCCCGGACTGCGGCGCCCGTACGTCTGGGTGACTTCCGGCCCGCGTACACGCCGGCCAGTGTGCTGAGCACCATGCTCAGCACACTGGCCACGACCACGGCGCCGACCCAGGACCAGGGACGGTCCCGGAAGTCGGCCGATGCCTTCGTCACCTCACGGAGCGTTACGAGGGAAGGTGTCAGTTCACCGATGAGCAGGGTCAGCAGCAGCCCGGCCGCGGCTGCCAGAGCGCCAACGCTGAACAGCTCGACGACCTCGGTGGTCGAGGACCGGGTGTCCTTGGGACGGTAGCGGCTCATGGACTGGTGGAAGGCGAAACCCGGCGTCATCGCGGCCAGCAGCAGCACCGCGGCGATGACGCTACTGGGCACTCGGCTCCTCCGGTGGCTCGACGACGGGCGCCTGCGCGGGCGGGACGCCGGTCACGGCGGGCGGCAACGGGGGCTCGGGCCCGTCGGTAAGATCCTCGACAACGAACTGGCGCTCGTCGAAACCGAACTCGTCCTCCCAGTCCGCTCCCCCGCCCCCCTCGTTCTCAGGGCTCGGCGAGGGCTCACTGTTCTGGGTCGTCATGACACACGCATCCTTCCTGTGCAAGCTTCAGATGTGGGGTGGGTTAGGTGTGGGTGGGTCGTCGAACGACGCCGTGATACTGACAAGTCCCGCCCACAGGCGCGGCGGGACCGGGCCGACCTCTGCCCGGAACCGGCGCTGGGCAGTGCGCAGTGCCGTCGCCGGAGCGACGCCCTCGGCGAGGAGTCGGTACAAGACGGCCAGGATACGGGCCGTTGGGTGGCTATACAGGGGGTTCTTCCCCTTTCCGTCCGGCAGCGGAAAGATGCCTCCGATGACCGTCTCGGCGCCTCGGCACAACGCGACCGTCGGAATACCGAGCGGGTCGGTGCCGCGCCGTTCGTCGAGTTCGGCGGACAGACAGGCGTTGATGAGCAGCGTGCGCGGGAACCGCAGCGTGAGCATGCGGGCCGCGGACAGCGTGGTATTCCGGTCCAGGCGCAGGGCATGCGCGAGTCCCGGTCTGTCGTTGCCGTGCACGGAGGCGGCACCGAGCGTGAACTCGACGCCGTTGGGGTCCAGCAGCGACAGCAACTGCCTGGCGGTGCGGGCGTGGACGACACCGATGCCGTACGCGGCGTCCAAGGCGGTCCGTTCGACGTCCAGCCCTTCAGCGTCTACACCGGAGAGAAACGCGAATGCCCGTCCCCGGGCCCCGCCCTCTGCGTCCGACGAAGGCCGGGGCACCTGCTGTTGGCCCTCCATGAGGGACAGGCTCGGTGACATGGCGAGGACGGCTCGGTCCACCACGTACCCTTCCGGGTCGTCCGGCGCGACGCTCAGGGCGCCCCAAGGCACCCGCCACAGGCTCGAGTCGGGGACGACCAGCAGCTTGGGCACCGTGCCGTCGGGGTCGGCGTCGTCCAAGAGTTCCAGGAGGCCGGGCGGTAGCAGGAGGCGAGCCAGTGTCGCCCAGGGCAAGACATCACGCGAGGTCAGACGGCGGCAGCGTGGCGACGTCTGCCAGTCTGGTGCCTGGGCGCGCACCCCCTCGGTCTCCGTGGCGGTATCCGGCTCCGGCGGCGTCACCGATTCCTGCCCGTCCCGCAGGGACTCGATGCCGGCCACGTCGCCGAGCAGTACCGCTGCGGCTCCCTGCACTGTGTGCAGGAAGGGGCGCCTCGTACCATCGGGGGATGTCCACAGCCCTACGACACTGGTCTCCGTGCCGTTGGTCACGAGTCGTGCATGCAGCACATGGCTGTTCCAGCGCCTCGCATACGTGCGTGGGTCGGCGACGGGTGCGTCGCCGTCCGCTTCCATGACCCACCGGAACCTCAGTGACACCAGCGTCTCCAGGCGCTCGTACACCCGCGCCACCTGGCCGCTCGTCATTCCGGGGCGGGCGGGGGCCGTCTGGACCTCGGCGATCAGCGCGCCCTCCGGACCGCTTTTCGTGTCCTCCGCGCTGGCCAGCGTCGTCAGAAGGCCAACGATCTCCGTCATGCCATCCTGCTCGATGTCGTCGGGTGTCCGTGTGACGAGTTCACCGCGCAGCATGCGGCGCAGGGCGGTCCGGCTGCCGAGGTCAAGGAGTGACGCGAAGGCGTCCAGGGCTTGGTGGTCGTCACGCTGATACAGGGTGTGAGCCGTGGTGTACGCGGTGAACTCGTGCTCGCTGTAGAGGTCGACGTAGTACGCCTGGGCGTCGCGCCAACCCCAGCCGGTGCGCAGTTCGGCGACGCCTCGCATCATCTCCAGGTATGCGGCGAGGGCTCCCTTGTCGTCGCCCTGCGCATGGGAGACCAGGGCGGTGGCGATCAGGTGACGTACGCGGTGAGGCAATGTGCCGCCGCCGTGCGAGAGAGCACGATCGGCCTCGGCGGTCCACTGGGCGGCGTCCGCGACGCGGTCCTCAGCGAGTGACACGGCGGCGAGCAGGTCGCACGCGCCGGCGCGTTGCGGGTGGCAGCGCCACTTGGCGGCCAGTGTGCGTGTGGTCATGGCGTGTTCAGTCGCACGCGGAATGTCGTCTTGGTCGAGGGCGAGGTTGGCGAGGTACAGCTCTGCGCGGACCCGGCTCAGTCGGTACATCCGGCCCCTGCCGACCGCCACCGCTCGAGTGATGGTGGCGTATGCCTCCTCGTTCCGGCCCAGCAGCAACTGGATCTTGCCAAGCTTCTCCAGCGCCTCAGAATGAGCCGAGCGGTTGCGGCCCTGTTCGTGGTGGCCCACCGCAGCGACCGCCTCCGACTCGGCGGTCGGCAGGTCGCCCTGCGCCACCGCGAAGTCGCTGCGCTTCATGGCGACATTTGCTGCCAGCAGCGGGAACCGCTGCGTGGCCGGATCCGCGGCGACGGACTCGAGCAACTCGACAGCCGCGGCGAGGTCTCCGGCCAGACTCAGCTGGTCCGCCCTCTCCAATTGCTTGGTCAGCGGCTCCACGAGAGTTGCCTCGCGTAGGAGCTCGCCCATGCCGACCATGCTCGTGTCCCGTACGTGACGAAAGGCGAGTACGACAACACCCAGGACGAGTAGCACCAACGGCGGATACCAGGAGCCGCCCCTGAGCGCCCTCGATGTGAGGTACGAGAGGGCCGCGACTGCGGCAAGAAATTTCCAGGAGACCTGGCGTCGCATGCCGTTGGTCTTTGGCTCTCGCCCATGCCCGACTTCGCCCATGGGCGCCCCCCACTGCTTGGCCCTGGACGATCAGCATAGGGACACGACCTCACCGCGACCGTCGAAACTGGAAATCGGGCCAACGGCGCCTGGGCGGTCGCGTGCACGCGGTCCGCGATCCGCGCAGCCTCGAACGGACCAGGCAGTGGGCCGTCCAGACCACATCGGTGACGCTCCTCAAGCTATGGACGACGGTCAGCCGCGGCTGCTGTGCTTCGGTAGCTCGCCCCGGAAGTCGCAGCCAGGGCACTCGTCTTCGCCCTGGACGTGGCCCTCATACCAGCCGTGAACGGCTGCGTGGAGGATCGCCTCCTCCACTGAGGCTTCGCCGCTGTGGACCGATGCGATGGCGTTGCCGACGACCACCCGGAGCACGGCGTTGTCGGGCGAAGGGAACGGCGGGGACGGCATCGGCGAGTCGGTCGTCATGGCCGCAGCCTACGGGCGGACCTGACCGCCGGTCAGCCGGATGCGGTGCTGTCGTGCTGAGCGGTGCCGTGCAGGTCGCTACGGAACCCCCGGCCGACGGGCTGCCAGCCCTGGAAGGTGGCCGGCCTCCATCGCGGCCGGTCCGGCACGCTGGTGTCGTCGGGCTCGGGCAGGCTGCCCCGGCTCTTGCGGCTGCGGGCTGCTCGGACGCTGATGCCCAGGTGGGTGGCGACCTCCGGGTATCCCCAGAGCTGCGGGTCGTCGGCCATCGTGTTCTCCTCGTTCGTCCGTGACGAGCGTACGCAACGCGCGGCTGGGCGTACGGCAAGGCCGCCCCTGCCTGTTCGGCGCGGGGCGGCCTTTTGCGGTTGCGGTCAGACCTCGGCGAGGTGATTGGAGAGGTCGAGGGAGGCGGTGGCCACTGCGAGGGCGGCGCACAGGCCGCGTACCTCGTGGATGGTCGGGCGGACCAGGTGCGGCCAGTCGTCGGGTGCGGAGGGCCAGGAGGCGAGATGGACCTCGGCGTTGGCCAACCCGAGGTGGGCGGTGACGTCCCAGCCCGACAGGGAGGCGGGTTCCCAGTAGAGGCGGATGCGGCCGAGAGGGAGTCTGGGGGCGTCGGCCGGGAGCCAGGAAACGTCGAGTGGTCCGTTGGGAAGGGCGGAGATGCGGTGGACGAGTGCGCCGCGCACTCCGGACGGCATGGGCTGCAGAGCGAGGCCTTGCAGCGGGCGGGCGGCGAAAGAGTGGGGTCGCGGTGAGATGGGAACCTCCTGCCGGGATCAGTGCGCCGAGGTCAGGCCCAGACGAGGGCGTCGCGGACCGCTCGCGGGAGGTAGTCCTCCTGACCGTCGTCGGCGATGAACGCGACGCCGTCGCGCACGACGACGTCGGTGCCGAGGTAGTGCGTGAAGGGCCAGTCGGGGTTAATGGCCAGGCGGATCGGCAGGTCGGGGTCGAGGTTCTGAAGCTGGTGGAGCAGGTGGCCGACGGTCAGGTAGTGGGGCACGGGAACCTCCGAGTGTGAGATGGGTGGGTGAAGCGGTGCCGGAGGTGGAGCGTCAGCGGGCGTCGAGGCGGAGCAGGTCGCGCAAGACCTTCGGGCCGGTCGGGCTCGGCTTGGGGTGGCTCGCGAGGTGCCGCCTGCGGCACTCGTTGACGTAGCCCTTGCCGGGGTTCTTCATCTGCCAGTCGCCGCACGAGCAGATGGCCTGGGTGTAGGCGCGGCCGGTGCAGCGGGGGTGAAGCGGCTTGCCGGAGCTGGTGTGCTTGTGCTCGGCCGGGCAGTCGGTGTCGTCGGCGTGGTGGTTGGTCAGCGGTGCGCGGTGTTGCAACGGGTCTCTCCTGGTGGGGGCTTACTTGCCGGGGTCAGGGGGTGCGGAGTTGTCGCTTCTCGGCGTGCCGTTGTGCGCGGCGGCGCAGGACCTTCGCCTTCGATCCGGTGGGGTAGAGGTAGCAAGTGCAGCTTCTCCGGGCGTAGCGGCAGGCCCGGCGGAAGTTGGGGCGGGCGGCGCTGAGCATGCGTGCCACGATGACTCCTTCGCGAGTTTGGGCCGGGCGGCGGTGCGGCGGTCTGGCCGTCGCTACTGAGCGGTACGGGGACATGCGGCGACGAGCGCGGCGAGGAAACCGGACACGGCCTCGGAAGGGGTGTCGAGGCCGAACTCCTGGACCCAGGGCTCGGCGTCGGCGGGGATGACCCGGACCTGCCAGACGATGCCGCGCTTCCAGGCGGCGGTGTCCTCGGGGAGCCAGCCGACGTAGACGCGGCCGTCCGGGCTGGTGCAGTGCACGTTGGCCTCCGGGGTGTCGACGATCGCCCAGCCGAGTGCGCCGAGCAGTTCGAGCACTGGACCCGCGCAGTGGTCGCTGGAGAGCCAGGCGCGCTCCTCCACGGTGGGACGGACGACAGCGGGCAGGAGAGTGCTGGAGGCGTTCACGAGTGGACGGTCCCTTCGTTGACCTGCGGTTTTACCGACACCCGTACGTTGACATGCGGTGTGCCGAAGTACGTAGTCGTTTCCCGGAAGGTGCTGTCTGCCGTGGGCGAACTGGCCACCGAGGGCGCGAGACCGGCGGGCCGGGGAATGGAACGGCGCGGCCGGTTGTCGTAACTGGGTTACGGCGCAGGGCCGTACAGAGCCGGAGGGGGAACGGGGTGGCGGAGTCGAGCAGGCACTGGGACGGTGTCGGGCTGGAGCGCAAGATCCGCAGCGCCGGGCGGCCGTGGACGGTGGGAGACATCGCGATGGTGGCCGACGGCCAGTGGGCCGTGGGCACCCAGGCCGAAGGGCAGCGTGACGGGGAAGCCGTGGCGGAGCGCCGGGTCGCGGACGGGCGGCGCGTCGAGCTGACGGTGGAGGAGCTGGCTCGCGCGGTGGGCTCCCGGTTCGGGGACGCCCACCGCGACGAAAACGCGGAGTAACCGGTTAGCGGCGTGGCCCGGTCGCGGCCACCGTCGGGCCGACAGCGGCCGACGGAGCGGGCTGGTCGGGTGGTTGGCCCAGGGCGCGGGGCGCGTGCGCGGAGCGGGCGACAGCGGCCTGGGCCAGGCGGAGCGCCGGTGCCCGGTCCGCGGTCATGGAGGCTTCGCGGGCCTCGATAACGTGGCTGATCGCCTGCAGGGCCGTGCGGCTCTCGGCCTGCGCGACCCGCAGGGCCACCGCCGAGCTGGTGATCCGGTCCAGGTCGTAGAAGGCTGGCACATGGCCGGACCGGGTGAGGGCGTGCAGACGGTCCTGGTGGACGGCGACCGCGTTGTTCGAGACGACGAGGCTCGATCGGATATGCATCGCCGAGCGCAGGAGCGGGTCCTCGACGGGGCGGCGGACCGCGAGGCTTTCCAGCGCGTCGATGGGGCGGCCCCAGGCTTTCTCGATCATCGCGTCGGCCTGGTTGAGGGCAGTGGCGTCGGACACGGGTGGCTCCGGAGGGTGAGAAGGGGAACGGTGGTCAGCGGCTGCGCCCTGGACGCGGGACCTGCGGAGCCGATGGCGGGCGCGGTGCCGGGATGAACGGCCGTGCGCCGACAGGCGAAGGCACCACGGTGGAACGCGAGTTGGCAACCTGGGCGCGGCGGACATCCAGAGGTGTCGGCACCGGGGGCTTGACCGGGGTCGCCGTTGCCTGCAGCGGAAGGCGGCGCAAGTCGTCGCCGTAGCGGATGACCGGTGCCGGATCAGTGAGCGCGGTGTTCATCGCGGCCACCAAGCCCTCCGGGGTGAAGGATGAGGCGGTCGCGTACCACTCGTTTCCAGGCGGTCCGGCCAGCATGAGCCACCGCTCTTGATGGCCCGTCATCTCGGCGGTGTGGTCGAGGCGGGTCCGGCGCAGGTGGACCTCGGCCAGGCCGTCCGGGGACTCGAAGGAGACGTCGGACGCGCCGTAGCGGTGGCTCCAGCCTGCTGCCGCCAGCGGAGTGCCGACGTCGAGTGCCGCCAAGTCGCTGTTGCCGTAGTAGAGGTAGGAGTCGGGGCCCTCGGTGTAGGCGGCGGCGAGCGCGGTGGTGAAGCCCTGGACTATCTCGGTCGGGGTGCTGTCCTGGTACGTGACCAGCCAGCGAGGCATCGCGAAGGGGTCGGAGCACGCCGTGATCTTCCACAGCGCGTCGTCGTCGCCTTCGGGCAGGTACCCCAGGCGGATGGTCTGCTCGGGTGCGTTGACGTACACGTTGCCCATCTCGTCGTGATTCAGTTTCCAGCCCACGTCGAGGAGAGGCTGGAGGGCAGGATCGCCGGTGAAGGTCGATCCGGCCAGGTATCGCGGGGTGACGTGGTACTCGCGCCACCGCTCGTCGTTCAGGTCGTACGGCACGGCTTCTCCAAGGGCGTGGTCAGCGGCGGCGCGAGGAACCAGGCGCGGGCAGGCCGGCGGCGGCCGAGGCAACGGGCGGAGTCGCTCCGGCCTGCGATGTGTTGGGCGAGCGCCGCCGACCGGCGCGGGTCGGCGCCCGCGCCGACGGGCGTGACGGTGACGTACGGCAGATTCCGCTCGGGGATGCCCGACAGCGGACGCTCGACGGGCTCGGTGCTGCTGAAGGCGAGCACGGCCTCCCGCACCAGGTAGAGCGGGGTGGCGCTGGTGAAGTCGGCGTGCCAGCGTTCACCGTTGACGTGGTCCACGCAGCCGTACAGCGTCCACTGCGCTGGCCCTTCGCCCTCCAACTCCATGTAGTCGTCGAGGTGGCCCTTGCGCAGACCGAAATAGGCGTGCCCGTCCGGGGAGCGCTGGTAGAGGTACATGGCGGTGTCGTCGGTCTGCCACCCGCGGTCGGCCAATGCCCCGGCGGGGCTGCTGGGCCGGTGGTGGGGGCCGGCGTGCAGGAAGTCGCGATGGTCGCTGGGCAGGCCCTCGGCGAGCGCGGTGGTGAAAGCAGAGGTGATCTCGGCCGGGGTGTTCCTGCTGAAGCTGGCCCACCAGAGAGGTGTGCCGAGCGGCTCGCGGCACTGGGTGGCCTTCCATCCGCCGTACCGGCTCTCGGGCAGGTAGGCCACCTGCGCGTCCTGGCGCGGGCTGGTGAACATCAGGCCGGTGGCGGTGGTCGCCTTGCCCCAGCCCCGGGCGTCGCATAGAGCGTCGTAGACGGCGGCGGTGTCGCCTCGCCCGGCGAGATAGACGGGACGGACCAGCAGATCGGTGTCGGGCGCGAGGTCGCCCGGAGGAGAGGTCGCAATCACGGGAACGGCTCCTGGAGGAGGTGGGGAACGGGCTCGCGCGCAGCCGGGAGCGGACTGCTCGGCAGCATGCGGGCACGAGGGCGGCTGTGACGCGGATCTGGTGCTGGATGCCATGCGGATCACCGGCCCCGAGAGGGGGCGGACCGGGCAGTGACGGCTGCCGGCACCCTCGGTTGTGGCTGCGGAGCGTGGCTGAACAGGGAGCCCGGCGCGGCGGTGCTCCGCCGCAGGGCCGCTGCGGTACGGATGCCGTCCGACCCCAGCGGGATGCCGGTGTGGGTGCGCGTGGCCGCCGCGACCGGGGCAGCGGCGGGACGCGGTGCGGCGACGGGGTTGCTCCAGCGCTCGACGGCTGCGTAGACCGGGCCCAGCGCCCGCCCCGCGTCGGTCAGGACGTAGGGGGCGCCGTGGCGCGGTCCGGTGCGAGTGACCAGGCCGTCGAGCTGAAGCCGGATCAGCCGCTGCCGGGTGAAGCTGCTCTCGAGCCCGGCCTGTTCGGCGATGTGGACGAACCGCGCGGGCCCGCCCGCGTCGAGGACCTGGATCACGGCGGTCGAGTGGCGAAGGTGCAGACGGCGCACGGCGTCCTCGACGCGCTCGGCACCGGCCACCTTGCCGAGCGGCAGGTTCGCCTGGGACCAGTCGGACAGCGCCCGGTGCACCGAGGACAGCGAGTTGCCGAACCCGCTGAGCTGGTACGGGGCACCGTGGCGATCACCGGCCCGTGTCACCAGCCCGTCAGCGTGCATCTGGGCCAGCCGCTTGCCGACGAACTGCTCGCTGACGAAGGGGAGCCGGGCGGCGACGTCACGCACACGCATGGGGCCGCCCTGCTGGGCCAGGGTCTGCGCCGACCAAGTGGTCCACTTCGGCGCTATCAGAGACAGCGCGTCCTCGACGCGCTGCGCGTCGACGGAGCCGATCTGGGAGGTTGCGGGCTGTACAGGGGTGGACATGGCGGTAACTCCATTATGGCGAAGGGTGAATCGGGCGGCGGGGCGCGGATCAGTGAGGGTCGCGTTCGGCGCGAAGACGCTGGAGCACCGTGCCGAGGCGGCGGTTGCTGACGTGGATGCCTCGGTCGCGCAGGCCCTGGCGCAGGGCTTCGCGGTTGAGCCGGGGCAGACGGGCGGCGACCTGGCGGGCGATGGCCATGAGGTCCTCATCGCCCGGCGCGGGTCCGGTTCGCCGAGCCGAAGGCCGGCGGGCGGCAGGCTGGTCCAGCAGGAGGCGGACGTCCAGCAGGTCCCACACTGCCTCGGCTTCCGACTGCTCCTGGCGTTCGAGGTCCACGACTTCCGCCGCGTACCGCAGCACGAGGTCGTCGAGGGCGTGCTCGCCGGAGCGGCAGCGCTGCCAGGCCGCGTCGAGGTTGCGGCGGGCGGCACGGGCATGAGCGTTCGTCTCGGCCAGACCACCGAGCCGCCGCAGCACGATCGGCAGAACGGGATCGCCCGAACCACCATGCGCGCCGTCGCGCCGGAGGTCCTCCAGCGGGCGGCCGAACCGGTGCTCGACCAGGTGGCGGGTGTAGATCGCGGTGGACATGGGGGTCGTCCTTTCCGGGGGGAATCAGCGGGAACGGGAAGGCTTGGTGGCCGGGCTTGTTGCGGGTGCGACAGCTGAATCGGCGACGACGTCGGAGATCGCCGCGGTGTTGCTGCGGCTGAGGGCGGCGGATAGGCGCGGCGTGGCCGTACGTGCATCCCGGAGGGCCGCCTTGCCCTGCGGCGTGAGCGAGAGGAGCTGTCCAGGCCGGTACAGTCCCTCGCTGATGTCCTGGTCCAATAGCCCGTCGGCGACCAGCCGCCGGACGGTTTCGGGCCAGACCTCCGGGGTGGGGCGTTGGCCCCGAACGTCGGAGAGATAGATGTAGCCGTAAGCCGCGCTCTGGTGGAATCGAAGCCCGCCCGCCTCCACGGCTTCAAGGGCTCCGAGCTGGCGACCACCCGCGATGGCCCAGTCGTCGTCCCGTCCCGGCGCCTGCTCCGGGGCCAGGCCCAGGCTCTGGCGCGGTGCCTTCGAGGCCGGCTC
The DNA here is from genome assembly GCF_053591955.1 of Streptomyces sp. NPDC002845. Lineage (NCBI taxonomy): Bacteria > Bacillati > Actinomycetota > Actinomycetes > Kitasatosporales > Streptomycetaceae > Streptomyces > Streptomyces sp. NPDC002845. The sequence goes on from NZ_JBSFUU010000028.1 coordinate 56,552, forward strand.
GGCGTCGGACTTGGGCAGAAGGCGGTGGTACGTGGACACGGCCCGGGTCAGTTGCTCGTAAGCCGCACCCCGGCGGGCGACGAGCAGCTCGATCTGCGGACCCGTGGTGCGCAGGATGCCGTACCAGCCGCGCATGCCGGCATGCTCGCCCCGCCCGACGGGCTCAAGAAGCTCGATCGCGGACTGGGCGGCGCGGGTCAGTTCGCCGTGCAACTCGTCGACATCGCGAGCGGCTTCGGCGACTGCCCTGCCGACGAGGTGAAGCGGGCCGAGGGGCGGATGGTCGTCGCTCAGCGCCCAGGGGTCCTCGACACCGAACTCCTCGGCGACCAAGTGCGCGCCGGGCCGCTTCGCCATGTCATGGGGGTTCATTCGGCCGCCTCCATCCGGGCGAGCAGGGAGCGCACCAGGGTGGGCAGGCTGTCGGGGCCCTCACCGATCCAGACGTGGTCGGTCGCCTCGCCGAGGACGTACGCGGCGTCTTCGAACAGGCCGCTGGAGATCTCCATGCAGGCGTCGGTGATCCGGGAGGCGGCGAGGAGGGACTGCGAGAGCACGTCGACGTAGTCGCCGGGGCTGAGGCCGGCAGCCTCAGCGGCTGTGCGGATGGCGGCCAGTTCCAGCGCGCTGAACGCGAAGTCGAACTCGTCGTCCTGCTCCGCCGGTGAGTGCGCGGCGAAGGCCGGGTCCGGCGGTTCGGCGGGGATGCCGACGCGCGTGCAGATCTGGTCCACGGAGGCGGTCAGCTCGGCGAGGGACTCGGTGAGCCAGCCGAGCGCGGAAGCGTAGGACGCCAGGGTGAACAGACCGGCGGGGGTGGAGGGAAGCGGCTCCTCGATGACGAACCCTTCGAGCCGGTCGTTCAACTCGCAGACCACCCGCGGGCCGGCGGACAGCGCGCCGAGGACGGGATGCAGGTAGGAGCGGCTGGCGGAGGTGGGGTACTCGGTGGTCAGGACCCCGGAGACGCTCTGCGCGGCGTCGGTGAGCAGCCCGGCCAGTTCGGTGCGGGCCAGGGGAGTGCGGTCGGCGGTCATCGCAGGAGGGCCTTTCGGGAGGCGGCGGGAGCGGAGGGGCTGGTTTGCGCCGGTGCGGTGGCCGCGAGGGACGCGGTCTGGTCGACCGCGTGGGGGGATCGGGATCGGGCTGCCTGGCCTCGCGCCTCGGCCACCGGGTCGGTGTCGGCGGGCCGGTTGAGGTCGGTGCGGTTGGTGCGGAGCTGGGCCGTGCGGTAGACCGCGTAGTCCTCCCGGGCACCGGCTGCGACGAGGTAGATCTCGCGCTTGTGGGTCGAGGTGGGCGGGGCCGGGCGGAACTGGATGACCATCCGGTAGGAGACTGCCGGGTCGACGTAGACCTTGTGGAAGCCCGCGAGGCGGCCGGTCAGCGGCAGGCAGTCGTCGCTGCCGTGGACCAGGTTCTGCAGTTCCAGCAGCGCCAGGTCGCGGATGTCGTCGGGGAGTTCGCGCAGGTCCGCGATGGCATCCGGGTGCGCGGCGAAGGCGAAGCGGGCGCGGCTCACATCGACCTCCGAGGGTTCGGTCGCTGGGCGGTGTTCACGGACGGCGCGGTGCTGGTGCCGAGGCCGGCGTTGGGGATCGCGGAAGGGCTGGTGGAGCGGGTGAGGGCAGCGCGGGTCCGCAGAGCGGCGCCGTCGCCGCGGTATTCCGGCGGCTCAGGCAGGGGGCCGTCGCGGTTGTCCAGCCAGTCCTGGGCGGCGTCCTCGTCGGCGAAGGCGCCCTCGCGAACCGTGTAGGTGAGGGAATCCGTGGCCACCGCTTCGAGGAACACCCGGATCGGGACATGGGCCGCGCCCGAATCGCGGACCATGGTCCACGTCTCGCACGGGGCGTAGTCCGAGGCCTGAGTGGCCAGGACCTTGTACCGGTCGCCCGAGGCGCGGATCTGCTGCTCGACGCCGACCGTGAGGACGTCGGCGGGTTGTATGAGATCGGCGCCGACCTGTGCGATCGGCTCGGGCGGGCAGCCGCGCTCGACGAGCCAGTTCTGGGCGAAGGCCAGACCGGCGTGGCTGGCGGCCTCGAAGGTGAACGTGCGCTCGAGCAGATCCCGCGTGATCTTGATGGCAACGAGCTGTGGCTCGCCGGGCACGCCCCAGGTCACCGACCCGTCGTGGGCGACGAAGTAGCTGCGCGACCCCTCCGGGGTGGTGTGGTGCTCGGCCAGCACGGTCAGGTCTCCGGCCCAGAGACTGCTCTCGGCGAGTTCGGAGACGGCGTCGGCAGGCTCGAAATCGTCGAGGCGGAAGTCGAGTTCGGTGGTCACTGAGTGGCTCCCGCCAGCCCGGGCGCCGGGGTGGCCAGCACACGGTGGTTAGGCCGGGTCGGGCTCGTCGTGCATGCGGCGAAGGGGCCGTCGGGGGCACGGAGATGAACCAGGGCCTGGTCAAGGTGGTCGCGGTGCCACGTCGAGGGACCGGACAGGCCGGCCTCGGCGTCGGTGAGCTGCTGCCACGCGAGCCAGAGCGCGTGCAGCCGGGCAACGGCCTCGGGGTGCTCGTGCCACTGGTCGCACCATGGCCGGGTGGTGCTGATCTCCCGTCCGTAGACGGGCAGGAACAGGTAGTTCACCCAGTCGCTGAGTGCGGCCAGTTCGACGGCGTACGCCTCGCCGCCCAGGGCGAGGATGAACACCGAGGCCGGGACGTCGGCCTTGTCGGCGTCGGCCGTGTCTGCGGTGGGGGTGTCGTCGGTGGGCTGAGGGGTGGAGACGGGCTCGGAGCCGAGGCGGTCGAGGATGACACCGTGCTGGCGTACCTCCGCCATGGTCTTGGCGAGGGTGCTGGCGAGATCGTCGAGATCGCCGTCGGGAACGCGGAACGGCTCGGGGGCGGCCTTGCTGGGGTCGGACATGGCGGATCCAAGGGAGTGAGCGAGCAGGGCGGGGGCGAAGTGCGGCGCGCTCTTCTGGAGGTCACGGCGGTGCTCCGTTCGCAGGTCGGCATGAGCAAGAGGATGCGGAGATTCCGCGATTTGGTCCGGCCGGGGAAAGGCGGTAGTGCAGCGCTACGGCGCGGTGCAGCGGGGGCAGCGGGGGCAGCGGGGGAAGGGCGGTGCCAGCAACTGCACGGCGCGGGCGGCCTGTTGGGGGACCACGCCGTTGCCGAGCGCGGTGAGCTGAGCCGGTCGGCCGAGTCCCGGAGTTGCGGTCACCCAGCCAGGGGCCAGGCCCTGCATCCACTCCACGAAGTCGGCGCGCAGGCGTCCGGCAGCGTCGGTGGGCGCCGGGGCGGGGCGGGTGAGGTTCTCCCATCGGGCGATGGCGGAGGCGTACGCTCCCCATCGCCCGTTGGTTCCACGGCCTCCGGGGGCGTCTCCGCCCACAACGGCAGCGCCACCGCCGACAGGGGCGGGCGCCAGCCCTTGCCCGGACGACAGCCAGGAGTGCCGGTGTCGCTCGCCCTCGGGGTGGGCAGCAGCGATGCTGCCGCGCTCGGCAGCGTCATGTCCCCGTTGCCGTGCCGCTGGTTCGGCGAGCCCTTGATCCCGTCCGACGCCTTCGGCGTGGGCAGCAGCCACTCCACCTCGTCGGCCAGGTTCGGGCCGTGGCCGCCACTCTTCCGCTTCGACGGGTGCTGGGAGCCGCCGTTCTTGCCGATGTTGCTCGTCGGAGTCTTGAGCAGGGTGCTCGGCGGGCCAGGCGGTGAGGAAGGTCCGCTCGCGACGATGCGGGGCTCCGACGTCGGAGGCACGAAGCACGAGCCACCTCGCGTCGTACCGGAGATCGGCCAGGGAGCCGAGTACGGCACCAAGTGCCCGCACAGGAAGCTGGGTTGGGTCGTCTCCCAGACACCACGGGCAGAATTCCACGTCGCCAGGGGAACCGGCGGGCGAGGTGAGGAGACCTCGGACATTCTCGATCACCACCAAGCAGGGGCGGAGGGCTTCGACCGCACGGGCGACGTGCAGCCACAGCCCCGAGCGGGTGTGGGGGTTGAGTCCGGCCCGGCGGCCGGCGACGGAGACGTCTTTGACAAGGGAAACCGGCCGTCAGAACGCACACCCGAGGCACATCGGCCCAGTTGACGGCGGTGATGTCCTGCAGATTGGGCACGCCGGGCCAGTGCCGGGCCAGGATGCGCGCGGCGTCGGGGTTGATCTCGGCGTGCCAGGCCAGAGTGCCGCCGAGAGCGGCCTGGACTCCGAGGTCCAGACCGCCGTATCCCGAGCAGAGCGAGCCGATCAACGGCCCTCGCGCGGTGGTGGTCTCCATGTCACCGGCCCCGTGCGATTCGGTCGGAGGAGGACGCCACCGCCGTGGTGACGCCGGGAGGTGGTGACCCCGGAGTGGGCGCGGTGGTCGTGGACCGGCTGCGGGCAGCCTGGAGCCGAACGGACGGGGGAGAGACCGTTGCCGATGCGGAGTGCAGGGAGTTGGCCCTGTCGTGCAGGGCAGCGTCGGCGGTGGTGAGTGCGTCCTCCATCGCCCGTACGGCTGCCTCCCGGGCATCCCTGGCGTCTGGCTGGTCGCGCAGAGGCTCGGTCTGGTTCAGGAAGGCGAGCTGGTGGGCCACGGCTCCCAGGGCGGAAGCCGCTTCGCCCGCGGGCTCGACGGCGGCGGCGAAGCTGGTGATCACCCGAGCGGTGTGGAGGGCCTGGTCGTGGTCGGCGGCACGGAAGAGGACCTCGTCGCCCAAGTCGGTGATCAGCTTTCCGAGTTCGGAGACCTGGCGTGCGACGGCGACGGCATCGGGTGAGCGGTGGGGGTCTCCGGGCACCGGCAGCTTGCCGCGCTGGGCGTCGAAGGCGGAGGCCGTGGCGCGCAGGGCCAGGGCGTCGGAGAGGGGGGTGTTGTCCACGGTGCGTTCCAGAGGTGAGGACAGCCGGATGGGCTGGGTTGGTGGGTGAGGACGGTTCAGCCGTGGGTGCGCGAGGGCGGTCGCGCGGCTGATGGCGTGGAGGCAGGGCCTGGGCATTCCGAGGGCTGTGCGGCCGGTCGCGGTGTGCTGCGGGCGAGGGCGGCGTGGACCCGCGCCGTCGGGGGCCCCTCGGTCGGCGGCGCGGGGGGCGGCGGCGCCGGAGCGGGGTGGCCGTTCGCGGTCTGCCAGCGGGCGCGCACTTCGTCGAGCGGCCCGAGCGCGTGCAGGGCGTGGTTGATGAGCCTCCCGGGGGCCAGGGTCTCGTTCTCGGCCAGGGCGCGGATGGCGCGGGCGGAGGTGGCGGCCGTGCGGGTGACGGAGGAGCGCATGATCTGCTCGCCGAGCCACTCGGCGCTGCCGGGGCCGACGCCGTCGCAGATGGCGGTGAGCTGTTCGGCGGTCAGCGTGCCGTCGGCCAGCAGACCGCGCCGCTGGGCTTCCCACAGCACGGTGATCCGGTCGATGGGCTCGCCGCGGTGGTGCAGTGCGCCCAGGCAGCGGTAGAGCTGGGAGTGGGCGGGGTCGGCGAAGTCGCCCGGTCGCAGCCAGCCGACGACCTCGTCCATCGCCTTCGGTCGCTCGACCAGGACCGCCAGCAGGAACTGCTCGTCTTCGGCGACCTGGTCCGCCCGTACCGGCGGCGGCGCGACGGGTGCTGTGGAGGGCGGCGTGGCCGGGGCGACCGGGCTCGGTTCGGACCCCCAGCGGTGCGCGAGGTCGCCGAGTACCCCGGCCAGGACGTCCGCATGGTGCAGCGCTCCCTCCACCTGGCCCTGGAGGGCGTCGGCACGGGCTGCTTGGTGGAGGCGGATCGCGTGCTCGGTCACGCTGCGGTGGATCGCTCCTTCCAGCACCATCCGGCCGTACACCGGGGCGTGCTCGGGGCGCGGGCAGGTAGAGATGAGGATGTGGGCGTATACCGCGGTCAGCCCCCGGACGTGGTGGCTGGCCTCGTCGACCGCGTCGGTCACCCAGGAAAGCGGCACCGGTTCCTTGGTCGCCAGGGCGGGGTGGCCGTCGGTCCGGAGTTTGCGCAGGGCGGCGAACAGCGCCTGGTGGACCGGGCGGTAGAAGTGATCCGGTGCGAGCCAGTCGAGGTGCGCGAGCTGGCCTGGATCAAGCAGCACCGAGCCGAGCACCGCCTGCTCGGCACTCAGCAGCGGGTTCATCGCTGCCGCCCGGGGTGGGTTGTCGGTGGATTGTCCTGCTGGGAGCGGAGGTTGGCGATGGCCTGGTCGGCGGCGGCCACCGCGGTGGCGAAGCGGTCCAGTTCGCCGGTGAACGTCGGATCGGTGGCGAGGATCGAGCCGGAACCGGTGACCAGCCACCACTGGCCGCCGCGCCGGACGACCGGTGACGGGGCGAGGCGTTCGGAGCGCGCCAGAGGGGAGGATGGAGTGCGCGAAGACACGAGGGACTCCTGAGCAGGTAGAGGGGGGAGAGTCAGGCCGTGAGGTCGATATCGGCCTGGACGGGGGCGCCGGAGCGGCAGGACCAGGGCGAGCAGCCGTCCGGCTCGCCGTTCTCCAGTTCGGCGTCCGACAGCGCGTCACAGCGCTCATGCCGACAGCCCGAAGTCGTCGCGGCCCACGGACTTGGCGATGGCCCGCTCGGTGATGGCCTTCGTCGCGCGGGCCGAGGCCGGACCAACGACCTTGGCGGAGGGCTCCTTGTACCAGGGCCGCAGGTCGAGCATCGCCACCCGGATGCCAGTGGCGAGCAGTAGCGCCTTGCCCTTCGGGAGCGCGCGGATCGCGTCGGGGGGCAGGATCCGCTCGGTGCGCATGCTCACCGAGGTGGACTTGCCGCCGTCGCTGGTCGACACCGACGTCGTCTGCACGTCGTGGTCACCGACCTGCCTGCTCAGACGGTCGGCGAAGTCGGCGTCATCGATGCCACTTCCGATGATCTTGATCGTCGCGGCGGACCAGAGGGCGTCCATGCCTGCCTCGCCCCAGCACCGCTGGCCCTGCCGGTAGGACTGCAGGATCGTCATCGGGATCACGCCCCGTGAGCCCAGGTGGCTGTACAGGTCCGGGAGATCGGAGATCTTGCACACGTTGGCGGCCTCGTCGAGGACACACAGGGCAGGCGGGTCGAGCCGACCGCCGGAGCGCTCGGCGACGACAACGGCCTCGCGCATCACCGCATCGGCCGCTGCCGCGATGATCGCCGATGCCGAGCCGCCGCCGTCCTTGCTGAGCAGGTACAACGTGTCGCGGGAGCTGGCGAACGCGGAGGGCTTGAACTCGGGAAGCTGCTTGCTGGGGGTGACCCAGGCGGCGACGTCCGGATCGAGCAGGCAGCTCGCGTACTGCCGCGCCGTCTCATAGATGCCGTCCCGCGTTTCCGTGGCTCCGCTGACGGTGCCCTGGAGCTGGGCGGCGACCGCGTCGTGGCCGGCGTCGGTGAGCAGGTCCACCGGAGTGCGGTCAGCAGGGGAGGCGAGCCAGGCCAGGACATCGGTGATCGGGCGCCGATGGCTGGCGGCGGCCAGGAACAGTGCACCGAGAGTGTTCGATGCGGCGGTGGACCAGAAGTCGGAGCCGTTCGACTCGTCTACCGAAGCGGCGACGAAGTGCCCGGCCAAACGTTTCGCCCCGGCCAGGTCGCGGGCGTCGGCCAGGATGTCCCACCACATCTCGCGCGGGTGGTGGGCGATCTGCTGCGGGTCGAGCGTCCAGATCGTGCCGATCCGGGCGCGGGCGTCCACCGTCGCGGTGAAGGCATCGTTCGCCGCCTTGTTCGAGGTCAGCAGCACCGGGCCGGGAGCGGCGAGGATCGCGGGGATCGCCAGCCCGGACGTCTTGCCGGAGCGCGGGGCCATGATCGCGACGATCACGTCCTCCCAGGAGGCGCGGACCTCGGCCCGGCCCGGGGAGAGCGTGCCGACGAGGATGCCGCGGTCGGCGGGAGCGACCTCCTTCGGCTTGAGATCGGAAAGGCTCGGCCGCAGGCTCTTCGCCTTGGCGGTGATCTCCTTGTCCAGCAGCGGTGCGAGATTTTGCTTGCGGGCGAGGCCGTTCTTCGCGCCGCCGCGCAGCCTCAGCCACAGGACCAGGCCGGTGATGGTGAGGCAGACGGAGAGCAGGCCGGGGACGAGTCGCGCGCCGACCAGCAGGGCGGTGGGGCTTAGGTGCGGCCACAGCACGTCGGGGTGAAGCAGCGCGTCGGTGGCCTTGAACGGCACCCAGGGGCCGGCGCCGACAAGGGAGTTGGTGAGGTTGCCGGTCAGCCAGGCGAGGGAGCCGAAGGCGATCGTGGCACCGAGGACGCCGAACAGGAGGTAGAGGAGCGCGTCGGACCCGGTGGTGGTCGAGGGCGCGCTGGTACGCGGGGCGGACATGGCGGATCCAAGGAGGGAGAGCGGACGAGGCGTGGGGCGGGGCGCGCGGCGCTCTTCTGCTGGTCATCGGGGCAACTCCTGTTCCGGGAAGGGGGCGGCGGTCGAGGTCATCGGGTGCGCGGCGACCGGGGCGGCGGCGCGGTGGCCGGTGGCCGGTGGTTCGGACGTCGCGCCGGCGGAGGGCGCGGTCCGCTGGATGGCGGCATGCGGGGAGGAGGCGCGGGCGGCTCGCTGCCGGTCCGCTCCCGGGTTCTGGGCGGCGGGCGGCTTGGTGTCCGCGATCGCGTCGCTGCCGAGGACGTCGCTGAGCAGTTTCCTGGACCGCAGGACAGGCACCTCGTCGCGGTACTTGGGGTCGCTGAGTTCCGCAGGACACGTGGCGATCATCTCCTCGGCGACCTCCAGCTCCTCCTGGACGTCCCGCAACAGGCGGGTGGCGGCGGCCAGCCGTGTCCACGTATCGAAGGTCGGGTTGTGGTGCGGGTCTTCGAAGGTCAGGCGGGCCCGGGTCCAGTCGGCTGCTGCGGCGACGAGTTCGGTCAGCTGCGGGAGGGCCCCGACCAGGGCGCCGTTGACCTCCTCGATGATTCCGGCGACCTCATGGGGAGTTGCTGTCTCGGTGAGCCGGGCGATCATCCCTGGGACGGAGTACGGGTCGGACGACGGATGGGGCAGGTATCGGACCTGCAGGGGCGTGTCGGAGCCGGACGCCTCGCCGCCGTGGGCAAGCCGGATGTTGTGCTGCATCGCGGCGCCGATGGCCTCGCCGATGCTCGGGTAGAACTCGGGCACTGCTCCTCCTCGGTCGTGGTGCTGGATCGGTGCCGGGTAGGTGGGGAGCACGCGCAGTGCGTGCTCCCCACCTGGATGGATAAGCCCCTCGGGCCTTGGCCGGTCTGATGGCGGACGCGCTGGCCAGAGCGTTGGTGGCCCGCGTGAGGTAGGTGCGCGCCAGCCCGACGGAGGGAGTACGGGAGGAGAGCATCGGGATCACCGGGTCCGAGGACTGGGGAGCAGCGGCGGACGTACGGCTGTGCCGACTTCCGGTGCGGCGGCGCCGAGTGTTGAGGACGCCTTGGCCTTGTCCGCTGCGGGCGACGTTGCGAGAGCCGCGCTTCGGGAGTCAGGCAGCGCGGAGGACTGCGTCTGCGCCTCGGCGTGGTCCTGCTGCGCGTCGCCGACACGGTGCAATTCGTGTCCCGCTTCGGTGAGTTCTGATTGCGCTGCGCTGACGAACTCCGCAGCGAAGCCGAACCGGTCGGCGAGCGCGTACGCCTCGTCGTCGAGGTCGGTGATCTGCTCGCCTGCCGTCTCCAGCGCTTCCCGGACGCGTTCCAGAACGCCGTGCTCGGGATGAAGGAGGTGATCGACCGCCTGCGCAAGGCCGGCACCGTTCTCGGCGGCCCTGATCTGGTCGGTCAGCCGCAGGACTTCGGCTCCGGCGGTGTAGAGCCCGAGAGGGTTGGCCGGGGTAGTCAACCGGCTGGTGTCGAGGTCGGGGTCCAGGTCGACGCTGTACCGGGCGGCGCGGAGCATCTCGGCTGCGTGGGAGGCGACGGCGGCGCGGTCAGCCTGCGGGGTGGTGGTCGGCAGGCGGTGGCGTCGGCCGTACCAGTCCTCGATCTGCTGGAAACCGGCGTGCTTGAGGAGCGTGGCGGACAAGTCGTCGCTGGCGCCCTTCGCCGAGACGCTGCCGCTGGGCTCGGTGTTGATGGTGATGTAGGGGGCAGGCACGTGGGTCTCCTGGGCGTGGGGTGTTGGGCGTGGGGCCCGGGGCAGGTGGCCGAGTTCGGTGGCGATGCGGTGGCACTCGGTCTGCAGGTGGAAGGCGTCGCGGTAGGCGTGGTGGACGCCGCCGTCCTCGCGGGCGAGGGTGGCCACGACGTGCACCAGACGGGCCTGGTTGCGCAGGGCGATCCACCGGCAGGCGGCCGGGTCGCCGTGCGGGGCGATGCCGGTGGCCGCCACCACCCGGCGGGCAACCTCGGCCCACTGCGAGTCGGTCAGGTCGGGGTGCCGGGGATCGGAGCGGACCGAGCAGACCCACACCGGCCGCTCGGGCGCGCGGGCCCCGAGACGGTCGACGGGTGCGTCGAGGACGTGGGCCAGATACGCCAGCACGTCGGGCTGGGCGAGCATCTCGATCGGGGCGCCGTGGCCGTCCCCGGCGATCAGGCGGGGGTTGGTGTGGTTGTCGCGCTCGCCCGGCCCGTACAGATACGTGAGCAGACCGGCGGTGTGGCTGGCGCGCTGCAGGTGGGCGATCACGGCGTCTACCTCGAAGGGGAGTGGCGAACGGGAGCCCGGGTGGCCGGGCCGTCAGGGAGAGAGGATCCGCAGAATCCGCGATTTGGCCCGGTCGGAGATGGGTGATAGACGCCTGCGGTCACCGCGGCTCGTCGAGGCCCCGGTCGTGGGCGAAGTCCGCGCAGGCGGAGCGGGCGAAGTCCGCGTCGTTGTGCAGCCGGGCCCAGCGGCCGTCCTGGCGGATGACGGTGGCGACGATGTGGAATCCGTGGGCCTGGTTGCGCAGGCCCACCGGCAGGCGGCCGGGTCGTCGTCCGGCTCGATGCCGGTGGCGTCGAGGACAACAACATCGGACTCGGCATGGGCGGCATGGAACGGGTCGCAGTGTTTTCCCTCTGGGTGTGGAAACTGGCCGCCGGCGTCCCCGGTTTGATCCGCGGGGTACGCACCGCTGGGCCGACGGTGCGTCCCGAAGTCTGTCCGCAGAGGACGAAGCCCTGACGGGCGATCACTAAAGACGACGATGCCCACCAACCTGCCGATGCAAGAGTCAAGTTGGAGCGTGGATCCAGTACGGATTCGGGGACCGGACCTGGACGCGGCGAGTGAGGTGAACCGTCCGACATGCAGATAGTCAGGCTGGAGCGTGGCCCGCTGGTGCACGGGTGGGCCGACCCGCGGTGGGACGCTGGCCCGGGTGAAGGTGATGATCGGCCGCCTGTTCCACGTCTCGTACACCGTGGAAGGCACGTGGCGGTTGCTGCAGCGGCACAGATGGTCCAGGCAGCAGCCCGTCCGGCGTGCGATCGAGCGTGACGACGATGCTATGGAGCTGTGGAAGCGGGAGGAGCGGCCGCAGGTAAGAGCACGGAGGCGGCGAACGGAGCCTGGGTGGACTTCGAGGACGAAGCCGGTCAGTCGATGACGTCGCTGCGCGCCAGGACCTGGGGCCGCAAGGGCAGCACCCCGGTCGTGCGCGGGCGTGGCTCGAGCCGGGTGTCGAAGGCGGGCATGAGTCAATCCTTCCAAGGATCAACGCCCTAAATCGAACCCGGTGCGGTTCAAGGCGCCACTGGTCAGGGCTTGATCAAGTTCCGTAGGTGTCCGGGTCGTTGGTGATGCCCAGGATGGGGAGTGCTCGTTGGGGTTCGTCGCGGATCGCCCGGGTGGTCTTGGCGATGTTGTCGGCTCCGAGAGTTTTCAGCACGCCGATGGCGAGGTTGCGGAGGGTCGCCATGGCCCGTGGTGCGGTTCCGGCGTGGACGGTGGAGGCGTCCTCGGCGAAGGTGACATCCCTGATGTGGTGCGAGGAGTTCTCCACTCCCCAGTGCCCGCGAATCGCGGCGGCCAGGCCGGCCGGGCCGGCTTGGTGGGCGTCGAGGCTGGTGACGGCGTAGACACTCTCACGGGTCTCGCGCTTGCCGGTCTGCTTGCGGCGGCGGTGGACGCGGATGGCCAGGCGGGCGCAGGGAAAGGCGATCCCGCCGAGTTCGTTCGCGACGGCGCAGGTCTTGATCGAGCGGGACTCGCGCCTGCCGTGCCCGGAGGCGGAGGCGGTGTGCGGACGGGGATGTCCCGCCACGGCAGGGCCGCAAGCTGGCTGTGGGCGGTCGGCTGGTTGGTCTTGATCACGGCGATGTAGTGGGCCTTCTTGGTCTCGACCAGCCAGGAGATGTTCGCCTTGACCGAGTGCAGGGCGTCGAAGGTGACGACGGTGCCGGTCAGGTCCAGCGGTGCCAGGAGCGGTTGGAAGTGTGTGGTTTCGTTCGTCTTCGCGCCGACCTCCACTTGGGCGAGGGTCACGACGGTGCCGTGAGTGACCGCGGAGAGCAGATGCCGGCGCGTCGCGGTGAGACGGGCTGATCCCTTGAGTGCTTTGCCGTCGACAGCGATCACGCGCGGCCGCCCGGACACGGAGGGTGACGGCGCCTGGGCGGGCTCGGTGGCGGCGCGGTGCCGGTCGGCCAGGTAGGCGCCCACCGCCCGGTCCAGGGCGTCACCGTCAACAGCCCCCAGCACACGGCCGATCGTGGCCGGCGACGGAGTGCGCCGCCATCTGAGCAGGTGGCGGCGGATCCCGATGACTGTCAGAAGTGCGTTCGAAGCACGCTGGCCCCACTCGGCGAGTTCGTCGATGCTCCTCGCTCCCGAGACGACCGCGCAGGCACACACCAGCAGGATCGCGGTCAGCGAGTACCACCGGCCCCGCCGGGAGCGCGGGTCGGGCACCGAGTCGAAGTAGAGGCGCAGGTCAGCAACCCGACCGGCATCCAGCGGACCCAGCTTCACCAGCATGGCGGGAATGGGAGAAGATACAATGGCAGGCACGGGCCACCTCGTGATCATCGGGCTTAGACACCACAATGATCACGAAGCCCGTGCCTGCCCTGTTAAGCACCCCAACCGGTCATAACCCGACCAGCCGCACGCCCCCGGAACTTGCAACCGCCCTGGCCACTGGTAGCTCGTACTGGTAGAAGACGCTTATGCGTCCTTCGTCTTTGCCGTAGGTGCCGACGCAAGTCTGCGACGGCACCTAATCTGAACCGTGCAATAGTGCCCACACTTCGTTGAGCCGCTTCATATAGGACTCGCCAACGACACGGGTGAGTTCCGCCACGGCATGGGCCAGGCGGATAGCGGGGACCGCCTCGGGCTTGCCGAGTACGTTGAGTTCGCTAAGCACGTCGAAGTAGCTGCAGGGCAGTTTCCCGGTCCGGGAGATGAGGCTCTCCTCGGCGAACGCAGCCAGGATGTCGTCGGCGGTTTCGCCCCTGCGAAGGGTGTAACCGGCCCACCTCCGCTTCACTTGAGCGACATGAATTCCCCGCAGCCCATCGTTCAGCCTCATCCCAAGGTCGGCCGCCACCCGCATGACGACGGCCTCTTCGCTCACAGCCACCTTGGTCTGCCACGCGGTTCGGAATTCATTGTTCCGATTCTGCGCAATGGTCTGGCAGAGCACCTCTATCGCTGTGTTGAACGCCTTCATCAGCGCGGTGCCGCACGCCATCCAGTCGTCAGACGTCGCTGGTTCGCGACCGTCGCAGACCTTCTTAGAGGGCTTCTCGAAACCGAGTGTGGAGCTGGGGGTTCCGTACGGCTGTGCTGTTCAGGTGGATGTCGCCGGGTGGGGGCATGAAGACAGGGCCTCTCGGTAGCACGGAGGGTGTCGAGTCCACCAGGCTGCCGGGGAGGCCCTGTTGCCGCAGTTGTATCCGTCGACGGCGGAACAGTCCATTGCGGACACGCGGGAGTGTGACTGCTTCGCCCACACGTACGGCAATGCCGCGGACAATCCGTGCGGTGGGCACTGCTATCCGACCGACATGAGGGACGCGGAGTGGGCCGCGGTCCGCGACATGATCCCGAAGCCCGCGTGGGCCGAGGGCCGGGGCGGACGGCCGGAGGAGTACTGCCACCGGGACATACTCGACGCGATCAGGTACGTGGTGGACAACGGCGTGAAGTGGCCCGCCCTGCCTGCCGATTACCCGCCGTGGAAGGCGGTGCACCGGTTCTTCACCCGCTGGCGCAAGCAGGGGCTGATCGGCGAGTTCCACGACCGGCTCCGCGCCGCGGCCCGCCAGGCGCAGGGCCGGGACGCGGAGCCGACGGCCGGGGCGATCGACTCGCAGTCCGCGAAAGGCACGTCCACGGTCGAGGCCGCCACCAGCGGCTATGACGGCGGGAAGAAGATCAAAGGGCGCAAGCGGCACATCGTGGTGGACACCCTCGGCCTGATCCTCGCGGTCATGGTCACCCCCGCCTCGGCGGGGGACCGCGACGCCGCCCAGGACCTCCTCTGCCGGGCAGCAAGCCGGCATCACCGGCTTCGGCGCGTGTGGGCGGACAGCGGATACACCGGCATGCTGGTCGGCTGGTGCGCGACCGCCCTGAACCTGACACTGACGATCATCCGCCGCAGCGACGGCCACAAAGGCTTCGTCGTGCTGCCCAAACGGTGGATCGTCGAGCGGACTTTCGCCTGGCTCACCCGCTCCCGGCGCCTGGCCCGCGACTACGAGCGGCTGCCCGCGTCGTCGGAGGCGATGATCCTGTGGTCGATGACCATGGTCATGACCCGCCGTCTCGGCCATCACCGCAGGCGAACCGGCCCGGCGCCGGCTCGTGCGCCCATCCCCGCGCAACGAGCCGCTTGAGCTTGCACCGCACGCCCTCCGTCTTCGCCGCAACCACCTCCAACCCCAACAAAGCAGTGATCTCACGGCAGTTCAGTGGCTGGCCGCCAGTGGCACGGCGTTCGGCCAGCAGGGCCATGACCTGCTGATACTCCGGCGCCAGCACCTCGGCCGACAGCCCCTTGCGCCAGGGAGGAACCACCGACCCGGGCCTCGCCGCCGACGGCACCGCGACCTCGTTCCCGACCGGGGTCTTCCCCGCCTCACCCTCCTGGCCTGCGGTTTCACCCCGGTCGTCCCACACCTCGCCGACCCGCCTACGGGCGATCAGCCACTCGTCCCACTCCGACTGCGCCGCCTCCAACTCGGCCTGCAACTCCTCCACCCGCTTCCGGGCCGCCTGCTCCCGCTCCTCCAGCCGCCCCAGCACCGACGCCATCACACACCTCCAGCACGCCACCTCCACGGACGCTCCGGACCTACCTCACCCACCCCGGCGCTATGCCTGACCAGCACAAACCCAGCCCCACACTCGGTTTCGAGAAGCCCTCTTAGCCCAGTCCTTGGCCTGTTTGTCTTGCTTGTCAGCGCCGGCATGCTGGTATGAGGTGCGCAGTAGGTTGATCAGGCGGTCGAAGTCACGGGCATCACCTCGTGGCCTGTAGCTGATCAGGAAGCGGACATCCAGTTTCCAAGTCTCCCACCACAGCTTGTACGCCCTCGAGACCAATGCCTTGAAACCTGCCTCGTCCTGCACGTTGTCAGGCCAGGCCGTGATGAGCGACAGGTCCAGAGCCATGCCGACCGAGATCTGGCGGTGTTTAGCCAGAGTGGTGCACCAAGTGCGGAAATCCTCACATTCAGCGCGCATCAGCGGACCGCCGCAGTACGCGGCCGGGGCGGCCGGTGATCGGGTCGGCCAACGCGCCGCGCATGTTGAAGGCGATGTGGAACGAGGGCAGGTTTTCGTTCTTCTTTCGGTAGTCGGAGATCGAAAAGCGAAGGGGGATGAACGGCACCTCGGTGCGCAACTCGTAGACCCAAGCCGTACCGCGGCGACCGTCCGGGGTGGCCGATAGGACTCGGCCCGTGAAGGTCTGGGCGGTGCCATCCGGCTGCGAGGCGAGATATTTGGAGATGATGCGCGAGGACACGTCTCGCGACTCGCGGTCGAGCCTGACGAACACCTCCTTCGATGCCTGATACTGCCCGAGGTGGAACAGGGCAAGTCCACGCAGGAAGTCGCGCCGATACCGGTCGTAGCCACCCGTGTCTGGGATCGCGTCCACGATGGCCAGGCACTCGGTCCAGGTCTCGTCGCTGAATGCCACTACTTCGCGTTCGCCTTGCAGGAACCGCCGGCCGACCTTCGACTCCCAGAACAGATCCAGCAGCAGCCGCGAGCAGCGCCAATCGGAGCGGACCTCGATAGGTGCCCGCCGCAGTGTCTCGACGGCCACCTGCGGCCCGTCCTCGCCAGCCTTGGCCGCGCGCAGCGCTAGGAAGTAGTACGCGGCCGGGTCGTCGTTCTCGGTCAGCGCGACCAGATGCTTGGCCTCCATGACTGGATCGTTGAGCAGTCTGGCCAGCTCCACATGTCGGTCGTCATATTTGGCCACCTGCTTCGGGCTGAGCGCGCTGGGGTCAAGGGAATCGAGCGAGGACTGGGCACTGGCCAGTAGGTCGAGCCGATCGTCCGGCGTCAGCGTGCCGGACTGCACCGCATCTCTGGTGGCCCAGGCGATGACGTCGACCGGGTACACATTCTCCGGATCCACGGCGCGGGCCTGCAGTGCCACCCGGGTCACGTCTCGCATGAGCGCGAGGATCTGGGGGGATGTCGCCTCGTCCGGTGATGCCGACAGCTCGTAGATCTGTGCCCCTTCGGCGCTGGCCAACTCCACGAGTAGGTTCAGCCGGGAGTGCGGCGAGGGATCGGAGTCCTCCAGTGTGGCTTCCAACATCCGCTGCACGTCCCGCATCAGCTGGAGACGCTCATCGCGAGGGATGACATCGTTCCGCTGCGCCCACTTGACGTACTCACGGGTGAGGTTGGCCTCCAGCAGGGCCAGGCGGGGATGTGCGTCGCCACGGGTCAGCCGCAATTCGCGGAAGGCTTCGGCCAGCTCGAAATAGTGAGGTGTGAACCGGCGGTCGTCGGACTGCGGTCCAATCCGTTCCAGGAGGTCAGCGATGAACTGGACCTCGCCGCCGCCCCACCGGCTCAGCTCCGGTCGCAGGTTGGTGATCAGCTGGGATGCGACTTCGACCTCGGTGGGCAGGTTCAGGTCCTCCCGGGCAAGCAACTCGGCTTCCAAAGGCGTGCGGGTGCCAAGGAACTGGCCGCCACTGTCGTCCTCGGTCCAGCGGAAGATGTCGAAATTCTTCACGAGGTCGACCAGCCGGTTCGCGCCTTCCCGGCCCAGGACGCGTAGCGCGAGTTCGAGCGGGATGCGCAGCCCGCGGCGGCCGGCGACCAGGATCATGGAGGTTATCTGTTCGGCCGCGCTGCGCTCTTCGAACGAGAGGTTGATCAGCTCCGCGTTCGGGCGTTCGGCAGGTCGCAGCGCGCTGATGTTCACGCCCGCGTCCTGCAGCGCGCGTGCGACGGCCGTGAGCCGTGCCTCGCTGTTCCTGGCCGCGACCCGCGAGAGCCGCTCGAGCCCGATCTCGGCGGCCCGCGCCTCGCCGACCAAGCCGTGGCGTAGGCTCCACTCCGTCTCAGGGAGCAACAGGTAGAGGAGTGCGAGGAACGAGGCGTCGAGCTTGTCGACCTCCTTGTCCGGGACCGATACGCCGAACGAGGACAGCCATGGGGCTAGCCGGCGGCCCTCGGCGGCGCTGAGGACTGGCTCGACTGTGAGGATGCTCTTCCGCTTGCGCGCGGACTCCGGCGGTAGATAGCTGCTGCCGACGATGACCACCCGCTGCCCGCGAGAGCCTAGCTGCCGCTGGAGGAGGTAGTACTCGTCGCTGTCGACCATGCCGTCCCATACAAGCAGGGTTGGCAGATTATGGCTCCGGTCAGCCCAGGACGCGAAGGCCTCGACGTCGGCCAGCGTCGGCCGTTCGCCGCGCACTGAGCGGTGCAGCACCGCCGCGAGGCCGGATCGCGCCACCTCGAGCGCCAGCGCGGTCAGGGCGATGGTTTTGCCAGTCGCAGTCTGTCCAGCCACGATGATCGGCTCAGGCAGGCCCAACTCCTCCAACGCCGACTGCACCCGCTGCAGCAGTCTGGCCTCGAAGTCACGCTGCAGGTTGTAGCCGCTGGCTACAGCCTTCCATTGTGGCTGCCCTTCGCCGGTGCCGAGGAAGTGCCGGAATCGCTCATATCGGATCGCAGATGAGGCGGAGGCAAACGGCTCGAGCAGGTCAGTATCGACCGGCCGGGCCGCGCCGATCACCCGGTTCCTGGTGTCGACGTCGATCTCAGCGAAGGTGTCGCCGACCGGGATGAACCGCCCGCCTTGGGCCCCGCGCCCGGCCGCTGAACGCTGCAGTCGCCCCGTCTCTTCGAGCTCGGTCAGCACCGTGGCGAACGACTCGCGGTGCGTCACCAGCACGCCACGCTCTTGCGCGGCGTGGACGTATGGATTGGAAAGCAAGTCGTCGGTGGCAGAGAACAGGTGGGCCTGATGCGCCTGGAGCCGGGTCAGGAACGTAAACAGGTCATCTGGCTGCAGCCAGTCGTCGGCTGTGTAACCGTCGATGACCAGAATGCCCCGTGGTGTGATGATCGAGTCCGCCAGGGTGGTCAACATCTCGACGGCGTGGGCGCGAGCCTCGGCGGCGGCAATAGGCCCATCCGGGGGCCGCTCATCCTCTGGCAGTCCCAAGCCGCCGAACAGATACCGCAGATGCAGCTCTGTCGCAGACCGAGGATGCCTGCCGATCTGAGCCTGCGCGGTCGGCATCACGCGGCGCCAAGCCTTCTGGAAGATGTTGAGAAGTCCAGAGTCGATGCGAGAGGTGACCACCCCGTTCCACGGGTAGTCCGCAGCGTCTAGCAACCAGTCAGGCACCACTTGCGCACGTGTCGACTGATCGTATGCGGCGTAGACCATAGTGCCGTCCGGGCCAAGCAGCATTGGCTTCGGAATCGGGATATCGGCATCGTTGAGGGCCTGCCCCAAGAGAAAGAAGGCAGGCCCCTCGACAAGTCGTTGCACAAGGGCTGTGATCGCGGACTCCACGAGGACGAGACTAGCGGCACACCCCGGGCCGCGGGCCCATCAGGCCGCCCCGCTCGAACTCCTCGTCCGCCGTGATCCCAGGCGAGCTGAGATCTCGCTCGCGCTGACTGCTTAACTCATGATGCGGATCGACCCTGCCGACCACTTGGCATCCACCGGTGGCGGCTGCGGTCACGTCCTCTGGAACGTGATCACCGTCTCAGGCCGGTCCGAAGAACGCGAACGCATTCCTCGGGCTCCCACACGGAGGGATCCCTTTGAGTCTGACATCAGGCAGTTCAAGTTCAGTACTTACGGCAAGTGATGCGCGGGTTCACCGGTCGGGCCGCCGGGCTGGAGGCGGCGGGCGTGGCAACCGGCGCCTTATCCGGCAGGCCGGCGCGGGCGGGACTGGCGGCGAGCGCGGTGGCGCTGATGGGGAACTTGTGAGCGGTGAAGCCCTGGTTGCGCTGGTGGCGCGCTGCCGTCGTGGGCGCGGGTGGGCGGCGCGCGGCTACGTCCTGGGCGAGGAGGGGCTGCACGGCCACTTGGAGGTCGGATCGGTGCATCGCCAGCGTGGCGGTGGCGACCTTGCCGAGCGCCTCGCTGCGGTCGGTGGTGATGGGCAGCGTGTAGATGTCCAGGCTCGGGTTATGCCGCCAACCGTGCTCTTCCAGGATGAGTCGGCCGCCGAGAGCGGAGGAACCGTCGGCGGTGGCGGCGACCACGCCGAGCTGCGGATGCTCGGCGAACGCGACGTCCGGCTCCACGCGCGGGGGCTGGCCGCGGACGGGCGCTGGTCCGGAGGCCAGCGAGGGGTCGAACGCGGCGTCCACATCAACCCGGTAGCCGGCCTTGCGCAGCAGCGCGACGGCCCGTGTGGCGCGGCCCTGGCCATCACGCTGCTGGTTGGCCAGCGCGTACAGGTTGGGGTGGTCGGGGACGGGGTGGAAGTCGAATCCCTTCAACATCCAGGCACTTGCGGCCAGGTGCTTCGGGTTGGAGGCGACGATGCCGAAGTCGGGGTGGCGGCCGACTGCGATGTAGGGAAGCGGGTCGTGCTCGGGGGTGGGCATGGCGGATCCATCCGATGCGGGCAGGGGGAGAGGGGCGGTCGAGGGCGGGGATGGTTCTGCTGGTGCGGGACATGGCGGGCTCCAAGCTGGGCAGCGGTCAGCGACCGGGTGCGGACGAGGGTCGGGCGGGAGGCAGGGCGGGACGTACGGCTGAAGCCGACGGCAACGCGGCTGGGGTCGTGCGCCGTGCGGTCGGCGAGACCGCGAGAGCGGCGGCCACTCGGGGCGCCGCCGGTTTCTCCGGGGCGACTTGGTCCGCTCGGGCCTGGACCCTGTCGGGGTGGTCGGTGTGCCGGTCGGCCAGGTCGCCGCGCATGGACCGGATTTCGAGCGCGTAGGAGTCGAGTTTCTTGGTGATGTAGCGCAGGCGGTTGGCGTAGTGGGGATCGGCGGGTGCGCGCAGGCCCTCCCACCAGTCGGCCGTCGTGTTGAGGGACTCGACGACGCGCTGGAGAACGCCGTCACCGGGAGCGGTCAGCTCGCTCAGTGCGGCGACGGCCTCGCTCGTATGCGCCGCCGACTGGATGGATTGGGTCAGGTGGCCGAGCCGGTCGCCGAGGCTGAGCCCGTGATCGCCAGGGGGCGGCCGGCTGGGGTCGAGCAGGTCGGGGTCGCATGAGACGTCGAAGCCCTCGGCCTGCAGCATGTCGAAGGCCCGGGTCACCATCTGTCGCTGCTCGACCAGGTCGGTCATGGCGGAGGGCAGTCGGTGGAAGCGCTCGCGGAACAGCACGACGGGGACGAAGCCTGCACGGTGGAGCACCGCGTCGGCAGCGCTCTCCGGGGCAGGTCGCCGCGGTTCCGGTCGGGGCGTGAGGCCGAGCTGATCCAGGCGCGTGTCGATGGCGGCGAGCAGGCGGGGGACGCTGCCGCCATGCCGGGCGTGGGGACCGTCGGGCTCCGAGTCGTAGATCACTTCGTGGAGCGTGGAGTCGTCGGGATGCCCGCGGGTTACCAACCAGCTCTCGGGATACCCGGGCGGGCGGTCGGTGGCTGGTTCCTGGGGTGGCGAGATGATCAGGGAGCTGCCGTCGGGAAGTTCGGCGTGGACGATGTAGTCACTGAGGCCGTACTCGACGGTGCAGGCGACGCCGCGCTGCCGAAGCGGCGTGGTCAAGTGGCTGTACTCGTGCTCACGCTCCGACGTGCCAACGGCGGCTTCCTGGATGAAGGGTTCGCTGGTGCGCGCAGTGATGCGTGTGCCCTCGCGTTGGAGGGTGACCAGGGTCTGATCGGGGCGCATGTGGGCTTCTCCGTGGCCGGTCGTCCCCAGCGGTCGACGGCGGGAAGCCGCAGCCGGGCGGGGGCTGGCAGGGGTAGTGGTGTTCGTCGAGGATCCGGCGATATGGCGGTTTGGCCTCGCCGGAACTCGGTGCTAGAGGCGTCAGCGCGAGCGGCGCGCGGCAGGGGGGTCCGACGCTGCCGAGGCGGGCGGCGAAGTGGGAGAGGCACCACGTTGGCCGGAGGCGGATCGGGCCAGGGCCGCCTGGACACGCCCGGTGTGCGCAGACTGGTCGACGCCGATCCGGTCGGTCAGGTGATCGGCAGCCCTGGCCAACGCCGCTCCGCTGTAGCCGAGTTCGTCGGCGTAGTGCCAGCCTTCGGAGTTGCGGATCTCGCGGGCTCGTTCCTCGTAGAGCTCCCGCGACCCGGGCATGGAGCCCTCCATGAGCGCGATGACCTGATCCCACTCGCGGCGGATCTCGCCCGCCCGCGCCAGTACGGAGTCGATCCCCCGCAGGCGCAGCAGATCGGCGCTGATCGCGCCGCTAAGATAGTCGGCCGGTTGCGCGGTTGCCCGTACACCGGCGAGGACTTCAGGGCCGTGGGTCAGAAAGGTCTCGACGTGCTCCCAGGCGGCGGCGTCCCTGGCCACCTTGCCGTCGGCGTACCCGGTTTCGTCGACGGGCCAGCCGTCTTCGTCGCAGTACGAGTCCGAGACGGCATCCCATCGGTCTGACGCCTGCCTGATGCCGTTAGCGGCGGAGGCCAGGGCCTGGACGCGCACCCGCCATCCCGCCTGTTCGCTGGTGTCTTGCGGCTGACTGTCAGGGGAGGTGGGGGAGTCGGGAGAGATGGGCATGGTTGTTCCTCGTTCCTGTACGGGTGCCTCACCGCGAACGCGGCAGCGAGCGCACAGCGGACGGTGAGACGGGAGCCGGAGCGTCGCTCTGCTGGCCGGGGGAAGTTCCCCGGGCCGACGCTGCTGGCGAGAGGCGGGCCGCTGCTGCGGCTCGGTGCGACCGGGAGCGGATCTCGTGGTCGACGTTCTCCGTGACGAGATGCAGCTCCTCGCCGAGGTCGGTCAGCCGGGAGGCGATGGCGTCCAACTCAGACGCGCTGTTTCGGGCAAAGTGGGGGCGACACCACTCGGAGGCGGTTTCGAGCATTTGGTGCAGGCGGGCCACCGCGCCGAAGTCCTCCGTAACGGCCTCGTGGAACAGGTCGGTGAACTCCTCGGTTCGGGCTGCGGCGAGGCGGTCGTTCCAGTCCGTGGCCGGTGCGCCGTTGTCCGGACTCGCGGCCGGGCCGGTCGTTGGGTGGTGCTGGGGTGGGGCGGCGTTCTCGACCGCGCCGAACCGGAGGCCGGGGACGAGCCCGGACCGGGAACCCACGACCCCACGTGGACTCATCGCCGCACCTTCCGGCGCTGGAAAGGCACCAAGGACGCTTCAGTTTTCGTGAACTCGGCGCGTTTGCCGGACATGCGGGCGTCGGTGTCGAACAGCTCGCGCTCGGCCGGATGCAGGATGTGCTGGGTGATGAAGCTCCGACCTGCGACTTTCCACAGGCCCCGGCCCTTGGTCAAGGCGGACACGGCCTGGGTTTCGACACCGGTCAGGCCGAGCAGCGACGCGGCGGCGGCGAGTTGGTCGGGCTCCTGGCGGTAGATGATGCGGGTGCTGCAGTCGGCGAGGAGGCCCTCGGCCAGCACCCGGCCGCGCGAGCCGACGTCGCCCGCGCTTAGTAGATCGCTGAGGCGGTGGATGACCATCAGGTTGGCGATGCCGAGACCTCGGCTGAGCTTCCACTGGCTCTGCATGCGCTCCAGGAGGCCGACGTGCCTCATCACACGCCATGCCTCGTCGTAGATCACCCAGCGTCGGCCGCCGTCCGGGTCGGCGAGCGCGGACTCCATCCAGGCGCTAGCGCAGGTCATCGCGAGGACCAGCGCGGTGTCGTCGCCCGAGCCACCGAGCCGGGAGAGGTCGATCGACAGCATCGGGGTGGTCGGGTCGAAGGCCACGGTCGAGGGCGCGTCGAACATGCCGCTCAAGTCGCCGTGGACCAGACGGCGCAGGGCATGCGCGAGGTCTTGCGCGGCGGGCCCCATGTGCCCGGCCTGGTCGCCGAGGGCCTGGTCGAGGCGCTCGGGCGAGCCGAGGGTGTGCGCGATCTCGCCGAGCAGCGGCACGGTGCCCCCGGCCTCGGCCTCGGCGACGACCAGGTCCAGCGCGAGATCCAGGGCCGTGTGCTCCATCGGCTGGAGATCGCGCTTCAGCACGGTGCGCGCGAGGCCGGCCAGGAGCAGGAGACGGCGCTTGCGGACCTCGGTCGACCAGTCGTCCTCGCTCACCGAGGCGGGTCGGGCCGGGGCATCCAGGGGGTTCAGCCTGCCCGGAAGCCCCGGGCCCAGGGCGATGCTGTAGCCGCCGAGAGCCTGCGCGACGGCCGTCCACTCCCCCTTGGGGTCGCACGGCACGTAGACCCGGTAGCCGTGCGCAATCGCCCGGGTCGCGATGGACTTGGCCAGCGCCGACTTGCCCATACCGATGATCCCGGCCAGGACCGCGTTGGGATTGGTGAAGCCTTCGATCCGGCCGCTGCTGTACAGCGAGAACGGGTCGTAGCAGAACGCCGCCTCTGCGTGGACATCGCGGCCGATGAAGATGCCCTCCGCGCCCAGGCCGCCCTCGGCGAGGAACGGGTAGGCCCCGGACACGGTGGCGGTGGTCATCCGGTGGGCGGGCAGGCTGAGCTTGCCGCCGCGTGCCGAGGAGGGGCCGGGGCGTCCGGAATGCGGGTAGGTAGGCCGCAGCTCCGGGTCGAGGGTTTCCTCGTTGCGGCGCTTGGGCGGGGCTCCGGCGAGTCGGGCCTGGCGGCGGGCCTCAGCGAAACCGGCGCGGGCGGTTCGCTGCTCGGTGCGCGATGCCTTGCGAGGGACGAACAGGTGGGAGGCGCTGGCGCGGGTGCGGGGCATGAACGTTTCTCCAGACGGAAGGCAGAGATGTCAGTGGCGGACGAGGCCGGTGAACGGCGCGTGGAGGTCGGCCGGGGTGGTGCGGCGGCGGACCAGGTGCGCGGTGAGTTGGTGGCGCTGGCAGATGGTCAGCTCCGGTGCGCCTTCTGGCAGGCCGGCCTGGCACGCCTCGCGGTCGGGTACCTCGCCGGAGTCCGGCCGGGGTGCCGCGTGGTAGGCGGCGTGGACGTGGTCGGCGGCCTGCCAGATTCGGGTGCGGGCGGCGCGGAGCTGGGCGCCCTCGATCGGCACGAGCTGGCCTGTGCGGGCGGCGTGGGCGTCGAGCAGGCCGTGCAGCGAGACGAGGTGGGCGTGCAGGGCGTCCAGCTCTGCGCGGGTGGTGACGAGAGGACCGCCTGGAACGTTGAGCGCGCGGTGGAAGTCGAGCGCGGCGGTGGCGAAGGGCACGAAGTCCTGCGTGGTCGGGCTGGCGGTGCGGGACATGGGGGTGCTCTTTCGGAAGGGAGGAGGGCCGGCATCAGGCGGCGAGGGCGAGCGGCATGGCGGCGGCGGTGAATGCTTCGGCCTGCTGCCAGGTGAGCGGCCGGAGGTCGAGCTGGGCGCCGACCGCCGCGGTCTCGACGACCGCGCAGGCGGAACGAAGCTCCTCCTCCGTGTCGGCCGAGACGGTCAGCAGGCCGGTCAGGGCGACATCCGCGTGGCCCGCGATGAGCTGGCGCTCACGGGACTTGATGTCCTGGTACTCGATCGAGTCCGCTTCGGAGTCGACCTGGCCGCGCCGCGCTCGCTCGGCGGCGTCCGCGATCACGGTGGCCTTCTTGCGCTGGACATCGCGCAGTGCGGCGTCCAGACCCTTCGGCTCGTATGACAGCGACAGGGTCCGCCGCACTCCGGCGGTGAACAGGAGCTGGTGCAGGAAGCCCGCCGACGTCTCGGTGCGGGGCCAGTTCTCCACCCAGTACGTGGAGTGGACGGCGGAGTCGGTGGCGATGTGGTCCGACTTCTCGACGACCACGACCGGGCCGGCAGCGGCGGGGTCGGCCTCGGGACGCCCGGAGGAGGACCAACGGTCCAGTGCGGCAAGGGCCTTGGGGTCGTATGCCGTTCGCACGACGGCCGCGATCTCGTGGGCGGTGAGCCAGCCGGTGGGGTTGAGCCCGGCGGTGCGGGCGGCCTGGTCGAAGGTCGAGGTCAGCTGCGCCAGCACGCTGAAGGACCCGGTCAGACCGCCTCCGGCCTGGTTGATCAGGCGTCGCGCGGCCTTGGCGTCCAGCGAGACCGCGACGTACGCCTCGTGCGGCGCCGCGGCCGGGCCCGCGCTCTGGATCAGCTCGCTGTAGATCGCGCCGGCCACCGGGGCGTCGGGTCGGCCGTGCTCCTCCCAGTACCGGCGAAGGGCGTCGCCTGAGTCCGGGACGGTGCGTTCGATCACCTGGATGCGGGCGACCTGGCCGGTGCGGGCGAGAGCGGCGAGCGTGCGTCCCCAGCCGTTGACGTTGGCGTTCTGGGTGCCCGGGTCGAGCAGCGCGTAGGCGTGGGAGGACACCTTGACGACGGCGGTCAGCGTGCCGGTGTGGGGGTTGTGGACCGCGCCGTACCGGCGGTCCGGGGCGGTGACCACGCGCAGGCTGGCGGCGGTACCGGGCAGGTGGAGGAGTCCTTCGCGGACCGGGCGGCGGGAGGGCCGGACGAGCCAGATCAACTGGCCCCGCATCCGCCGGAGCACGTACCGGGTGACGATCGGAGCCCAGTCGGCCAGGGCTCGGCCTCGGTGGCGAACGAAGACGAGGAGGGCGATGGCGGCCCACAGCGGGGTGAGTTCGAGAGCGCCGGCCACGCCACGGGCGAGGATCACGGCGAGCAGGAGCAGGCCGGTGAGGCTCACGACGATCAGTTGCGGGGCGGTCAGGCCGAGCAGGATGCCGCGCCTGCTGCGGTGCGGGAACTTCACGGTGGCCGTGGTGGCTTCGGCCTGGGGGTTGTCAGACATGGCGGTTCCAGACAGTGGGAGCGGGCGGGAAGGGGCGGAAGGCGCGGCGCTCTTCTGGAGGTCATGGCAGGACTCCGTATCGGGTGGCCGGGGGAAGGGGGCGGGCTGGAGGGATGCAGCCCGCCCCCTGGGTGGTGGTGGGTCAGGACCCGGACGGCGGCTGGTTGGGGTAGACCCAGCTCGTCGGAGTCGGGGAGCCGGTCGCCGACGGACCGGTGGAGGGCGGCGGTGGTGCGGCGGGGCCGCTGGGCGGCACGGCACCTGCGCGGGTCAAGCTGCCGCCCGGAGCCGACGCGCCAGCGGGCTGGGCGGCGGAGGGAGCGCCCCCCTCGGAGCCTCCTGCTTCGGCGTCGGCAGGCCGTGTGATCAGCGCGGGGATGCCGGGGCGCTGGATCAGGGCGCGGCCCTTGTCGCCGGAGGCGTTCGGGTCCTCGCCGTACCGGAAGCTGGTCTGCGGCCTCGGGGGTCCGGCGTCGATGCCCTCCTTGCTCAGGTTGCCGCCGGTGGGGTTGATGCCGGAGGCGACACCGTCGCTGCCCGCGCCGGGGACCTTGCTCGGCCCCTGCGGAGCAGGAGTGCCGGTGCTGGCCTGCATCGCGAGGCTGCCCGCGGTCTTCGCGGCCCCCGCGGCGACCGCCATGCCGGCGACGCCGGTGCGGTGCAGGTCGTCGTGGCCTCCGCCGTCGGTCGCCCAGTGGACGAACTTGTAGGTGGCGTACGGGCAGAGCAGGACCAGGACCATGACGACGATGCCGGCCATCGCGTCGGACAGGGCGGCCATTCCGTCCTGGGGATCGGACTTGCCCATCGCCGAGACGCCGATCAGGAACACCACGGTCATCAGCAGTTTCGACACGACGAGGGTGGCGGTGGCCTCGATCCAGCCCCGCCGCCAGCGCTTGGCGACCTCCCAGCCGCCGCCGGATCCGGCGAAGACCGCGAGGGCGACCATGATCAGGACGCCGACCTTGCGGGCGACCATCACGCCCCAGTACATGAACGCGCCGATCGCGCAGCCGAGGGCGACCAGGGCTGGGACGCCCCAGCCGAGGCCGTACATCGCCCCCAACTGGTTGACCTTGATGACGCGGCGGATCGCGTCGTCCACTGAGCTGTTGGCTGCTTGGAACAGGCCGTCGGACAGAGCATCGACCACCGTGATGGCCACAGAGGTGAAGGCGACGGCGCAGAAGGAGAAGAGGACGCCGGTCATCGTGCCGATCGCGGCTTGGGCGAGGGCGCGTTCGTCCCGTCGCCAGGCCGCGAACATCAACTGGATGCAGAACGTGCCGACGGTCAAGGCGAGGCCGATGGGCAACAGCAGCTCGTAGTTGTCCCGGAACCATCCGGCGTTGAGATCGATGGCGGTGGTTTCGTTGACGGCCTTGGCGGCGAGGTCGGCTGCGCTGGCGGCCAGCTCACCCGCTGACTTCGCGATCCACGCCCCGATGCCGTCGGTGACGGTCCCGGCGGGGTTGGTGGCGAAGTCGACGGCGCCGCAGACCTTGTCCATCAGCGGAAGGTCGCAGACTCCCATGGCGGTACCTCCTTTCTGGGGTGGGGTCAGGGCGCGACGGCCGGCAGGACACCGGCCAGGGCACAAGGCTGGGAGGGGCGGCACTGGACCGCGAGGGTGGTGACGCGGCTCTCGGCGCCGCCGTGCGACGAGCCTTTCCAGGCGATCGACTGTTTGCCGGAAACCGTGACGGCGTAGACGTACGCGGTGGTGATCGCCCCGGGGTCCGCCTGCAGGGCCTGGGTGAACGAGTCAGGGAAGTGCGCCTCGTTCACGGTGGCGGTGGCGAACTGGCCGTTGGCGGCCATCTCCTTCCACAGCACGCGCGAGGGGACGAGCGCGTCGACCGAGGCGGTGTCGGCGTACTTCCTCTCGCTGGTCAGCCACCCGTGCAGGGCAGCCAGCAGCTCATGCTGGGAGTACGCGCGGGTGTCGTAGGACCACAGCGCTGCGGCTGCCGCCTTACCGAACTTGATCGGATCGTGGGTGGACGGGGGCACGGGCAGGGCGCTGCGGCTCCCGTGCGGTGGTGGGGAGGAGGAAGGAGAAGCGGTCGGGGAGGAGGGGGAAGCCGAACTCGCCTGCGGTGCGGGAGCCTTGGAGGAGGTCCTGCCGTCGCGGGTGAGGTAGGCGGCCAGGCCGGCGAGGGCGACGAGCACCACCAGGACAGCGGTGCCGAGCAGCGCCCGGCGGCGCACGCGAGATGCGCCGCCGGGGTTCGTGGAGCGGGGAGACATCAGTGGACCTGCGTCCCCAGCGTGCTGAAGAACGCCACCACACCGTTCGCGGCACCCAGCAGGAGGGCCGCGCCAGCGCTGACCAGCACGCCCTTCTTGCCGCTGGCCTCGGCCTGGTGACCGCCGGAGTGATGGCCCCAGGCCCACACGCCCGCGCTGACGGCGAGCGCGCCGACCACGGCGATGATCCCGAAGAGGTTGATCGAGCCCATCACCTGCTTGAGGACGGCCAGGCCCGGCAGCCCGCCCTCGTTCGGCTTGATCCCGGGGTCGTAGGCGAGCTGGATGACCTTGTCAGCGAGATACATTAAGAACTCCAGTTCGATTTAATGCACGCCAAAGCCCGCGGGGCGAAGCGGCGGTGCAGGGAAAGGGGGAGGGGAGAAGCGCCGGTCAGACGACTCGGCGGACCGCGAGAATCTGCGATTTCCAGGAGGCGACGGTTGCGATGCGAACCACGTCGCCGGTCCGCGGGGCGTTGATGATCAACCCCTGGCCGGCGGCCATCCCGACGTGTTCCGGGACTTCGGCCGTCCCCTCGGTGAAGACGAGGTCACCGGGCTGGAGAGCGTCAACCGATACCGGCTTGCCCTCTTTGACCTGCGTGTACGTCGTCCGGGTGAGGGTGATCCCGGCGGCCTTGTACGCCTGCTGCATCAGCGAGGAGCAGTCGCAGCGGCCCATGGGGTCGGGCCCGTGGGAGTCGGTGCAGCTCCCGCCCCACTGGTACGGGGTGTTGAGCTGGCCGAGCGCCCAGCGGATCGCGGTCTGGACCTTGGGCGGAGCGTCTGCCGGGATCTTGTATCCGGTCGGCACCGCGCCGGGCGGGATGGTTCCGAAGTCGGTTCCGTCCCCGCCGGTCGTACAGCCGCCCGCGGTACTCGGCGGAGGACTGCTCGTGCTGCCCGAGCCGGATGGCGAAGGGCTCGGCGACGTGCCGCCGGCCTTAGACAGCAGCGGCTCGATCGCCTGATGCAAGGCGGTGGCCAGGGGCTCCCACTTCGCGTAAGCCTCGGGGAAGCCAGACTTCTGCACCGCCTGGGCGGCCTGGGTGAGGGACAGGGACTGCCAGCCCGAGACCTTCTCCAGCGCCTCGTAGAACTTCGTCGAGGCGTGCACCGGGTCGAGGATCTCGTTCGCGGTGCCCCATCCCTGCGACGGACGCTGCTGGAACAACCCGAGGCTGTCGCGGTCGCCGTAGGTCAGGTTCCGCAGGCCGCTCTCCTGCAAGGCGGTCGCCAGGGCCACGATCTGGCCTCGGGCCGGGATGTTCATCGCGACACCGGTGGCCTGGATGGTCTTGGCGTTGGGCACCTGCTCGGCCGGATCGTCCAGGCCCGGCACGGAGACTGTCCCCTTGTCGCCGCCGTCCAGGATCGCCTTCACCTGAGCGGCAACGGCCGAGGTATCCACAGCCTGTGCACCGCCGGTCGAGCAGGAGGCCGAGGCACTCCCGGCCGCGATACCGAGGATCGGAACGGCCAGCAGCAGCGGACCGGAGGCGAAGAGACCGACGACGGTTCCGGTGGTCTTCTTCATCGCCGCCGCCGTTCGCCGGGGCGGACAGCCCGGCCGGGCAGCGGGGTTGGGTCAGGGCGTGGGCGTATCAGGGCGTCCTGCATCGCAGCGGCTCCTCGCGGTTCGTAGGAGGCGCGGTGCCGACTTCTCGTGCAAAGCCGTCGGCACCGCGCCGATGTGAATCCGCCTCTCAGGGCGGGCCCGTGTCAGGGGAGTTGGTAGCTCCCGGACGCCGGTTTCAGGTCATGCGCGGCAGCCAGCCGCGCTCGTAATCTCAGGCGGTGCACCGGGTCTCCTCACGGCTTCACGAACGGGGGGGCAACGTGCCCTCCGGGCCGCGCCTTTGGACGCGGCAACACGGATCAGCACAGGTCAGCGTGGGTGGAGACGGGCTCCGCCTCGGTGACACGGCGAGACAGTAGACCGGGATTCCGGCCGCACCAAACGACCGCCGAACCCGGGCCCGGAGTACGGCACGGGCTCGCTAGGTGCGGCCGGAAATCGCGGCTAACCTCCGGCGCAACCCCACTCCGAACGGCCGCTGTTGACCGCCGTCTGGAGCTGGCCTAGTCCCGTCGTGCCCTGAAAGAGGCCCCGCACATGAGCTACACGCTGCACCGAGGCGACGCCCTCACCGTGCTGAAGACCCTCCCCGACGAGAGCGTCAACGCCGTCATCACCGACCCCCCGTACAACTCCGGCGGACGCACCAGCTCGGACCGCACCGGCCGCACCGCCCGCGCCAAGTACGTCACCAGCGGATCGGCGCACGACCTGCAGAACTTCCCCGGAGAGAACCGCGATCAGCGGAGCTATCGAAGCTGGCTGACCGCGCTGCTCACCGAGGCGTACCGGGCCGCGACCGAGCACTCCGTCGCCATGGTCTTCTCCGACTGGCGCCAGGAGCCGACCACCAGCGACGCCCTGCAGATGGCGGGCTGGACCTGGAGCGGCACGATCCCCTGGATCAAGCCCGCGAGCCGGCCCCGCAAGGGCGGGTTCAAGCAGTCGGCCGAGTTCATCACCTGGGGCGTCAAGGGCAGCCTCGAAAAGGACCGGGACCTCTACCTGCCCGGCCACTTCATCGCCTCCCAGCCCCGCAAGGACCGCGTCCACATCACCCAGAAGCCGGTCGAGATCATGCAGCAGCTCGTGCGGATCTGCCCCGAAGGCGGCACCGTCCTTGACCCCTTCACCGGCAGCGGCTCGACAGGCGTCGCCGCTCTGCGCGAGGGCCGGCAGTTCGTGGGGGTCGAGCTGTCCTCGCATTACGCCGATGTCGCTGAGGCCAGGCTCCGAGCGGAGCTGACCCAGGACGACTTCATCCTGGCTGGACCGGAGGCGTGATCATGAGATCCAGAAGAACGGGTTTGGCAGAGCGCATACCGATGGTCGGTCGGAGCATTGGACCCACTGATGCTCCGGTTGACCATCGCTGTACTTTCCCTCTCGCGCAGCTTAATAAGCTGCTGCCCTTCCTTGCTGAGCGAGTCGCGTCGACGGACTGCGTGATGAGACCGATCGCATTTCGGCAGAGTTGGCCGCCGCCAAGCTGGAATGACAGGATTGGGTGATCGCCCGCAGGTGGGTCGGTATGCTATGGGCTCGGGACAGCGGTTCCGCAGTAGGCACTTATCCGGTACAGCCCTGGCGGATCCCGCTAGGCTCCGACACGTCCTCACCAGGACGACGAGCTGAGCAAGCCGAGGAAGCGGGCAGTGATCGAGTGGGGTCGAGGGCAGTCGGTGTGGGGGAGCAGGAGCTTCCGGTGCCGTTGACGTTGGGGGAGCTAGAGTCGTATCTGGCGAAGGCGGCTGATCTGCTGCGGGGCAGCATCGATCAGGCGGACTTCAAGGCGTACATCTTCCCGTTGATGTTCTTCAAGCGGATCAGCGATGTGTACGACGAGGAGTACGCCCGCGCGCTGGACGAGTCCGGTGGCGACCACACGTATGCGGCGTTCGAAGAGAACCACCGGTTCACCATCCCCGAGGGATGCCACTGGGTAGACGTGCGCGAGCGGACCGAGAGCGTCGGTGAGGCGCTC
Source organism: Streptomyces sp. NPDC002845 (assembly GCF_053591955.1). Lineage (NCBI taxonomy): Bacteria > Bacillati > Actinomycetota > Actinomycetes > Kitasatosporales > Streptomycetaceae > Streptomyces > Streptomyces sp. NPDC002845. The sequence goes on from NZ_JBSFUU010000028.1 coordinate 88,423, forward strand.
AAGACCGCCTTCCGCGGGGTCGAACAGGCCAACCAGGGCACGCTGTACGGCATCTTCGGCGGCGCGACCTGGACCAACAAGGACAAGCTCCCGAACAGTAAGCTGATTGACCTGATCGAGCATTTCTCGACCAAGGTCCTTTCGATCTCCCAGGCCGCTCCCGACGTGCTGGGGCAGGCGTACGAGTACCTGATCAAGCGGTTCGCCGACCAGTCCAACAAGAAGGCCGGCGAGTACTACACCCCGCGCGAGGTGGTCGCACTGCTGGTCAACATCCTCGACCCCCGGGAGGGCGAGACGGTCTACGACCCGGCCTGTGGTACCGGTGGCATGCTGATCGAGGTCATCCAGCACATCAGGGCCCTCGGCGGTGACCCGAAGACCGTACTCGGCAAGTTGTACGGCCAGGAGAAGGTGCTCACCACTTCCGCGATCGCCCGGATGAACCTGCTGCTGCACGGCGTGGAGGACTTCCACGTCGAGCGCGGTGACACGCTGCGCGACCCGGCCTACTTTGACCACGGCCGGCTGGCCAGGTTCGACTGCGTGATCGCCAACCCGCCGTTCTCGTTGAAGAACTGGGGCCATGAGCAGTGGGCCTCCGATCCGTGGGGTCGTAATAAGTTGGGCGGGGTGCCGCCGAAGGGATACGCCGACTGGGCCTGGGTCCAGCACATGCTCACCTCCGCCGCGCCTACCGGAGGAAGGGTCGCAGTCGTCCTCCCGCAGGGCGCACTGTTCCGTCAGAACGCCGAGGGCCGCATCCGCGAGCACATCCTCAAAGCTGGCTTCGTGGAGGCCGTCATCGGCTTGGCGCCCAACCTGTTCTACGGCGCCGGCCTGGCCGCCTGCGTGCTGATCCTGCGTCACCAGCGCCCCGTCGAGCAGCAGGACAAGGTGCTCTTCATCAACGGAGAGTTGCTCTTCAAGCGCGGCCGCAACCAGTACACCCTCGAGCCCGACCACGCCGAGACCCTCCTGAAGGCGTATCAGCAGTACGCCGACCAGCCCGGCCTGGCCGCGGTCGCGACCCTGGACGACATCAAGGCCAACGGCTGGAACCTGAACATCCCGCTGTACGTCGAGCCGGCCGAAGTCGGCGAGCAGATCACCCTGGAGCAGGCCTTGGCCGACCTGGAGACCGCGCACGCGAAGACCCGCGAGACCCGCGCAGCGCTGGAGGCCGAGCTGACGAAGTGGGGGCTGGGCGCATGATCACGACGAGCCCGAAGCGGATCACCCAGCGGGAACTGGAGTCCTACCTGTGGGGCGCCGCAGTGCTGCTGCGCGGCCTGATCGACGCCGGCGACTACAAGCAGTACATCTTCCCCCTGGTCTTCCTCAAGCGCCTCTCTGACGTCTACGACGAGGAACACGCCGCCGCCCTGGAGGTGTACGGCGACGAGGAGTTTGCCGACCTCCCGGAGAACCACCGCTTCGCCGTCCCCGACGGCGCCCACTGGGCCGACCTGCGCAAGGTCACCAGCAACGTTGGCACCGCACTTAGGGCCGCGATGCGGGCCATCGAGTCCGCCAACCCCGACACCCTCACCGGCGTTTTCAGCGACGGCGAGTGGACCAACAAGGACCTGCTCCCCGACTCGACCCTGTCCGATCTGATCGAGCACTTCTCGACCAAGACGCTGTCGGTGGCGAACCTGCCAGAGGACGAGCTCGGGCAGGGCTATGAGTACCTGATCAAGAAGTTCGCCGATGACTCCGGCCACACTGCCCAGGAGTTCTACACCAACCGCACGCTCGTGCACCTGATGACCATGATGCTGGAACCTCAGCCGGGGGAGTCGGTCTACGACCCCACCTGCGGCACAGGCGGCATGCTGATCTCCACCGTCGCCGAGCTCAAGCGCCAGGGCAAGGAGTGGCGCAGCCTGCGCCTGTACGGCCAGGAGCTCAACTACGGCACCTCGGCGATCGCGAAGATGAACCTCTTCCTCCACGGCATCGCAGACGGCCACATTGCCCACGGCGACATCCTCGCCAAGCCAGCCTTCCTCGACGCTCACGGCCGGCTGCGGACTTTCGACGTCATCCTGGCCAACCCGCCGTACTCCATCAAGACCTGGAACCGGGCCGCGTTCATGAAGGACCCCTACGGCCGCAACATGTGGGGCGTCCCGCCACAGAACCGGGCTGACTACGCTTTCCTGCAGCACATCGCGAAGAGCCTCGATCCGAGGACTGGTCGGGCTGCGATCCTCCTGCCGCACGGTGTGCTGTTCCGTCGCGATGAGGTCATCGTGCGGGAGGGCTTGGTCGAATCCGACATGGTCGAGTGCGTGCTCGGGCTTGGCGAAGGGCTGTTCTACAACTCGCCGATGCCAGCAGCCGTTGTCATCCTGCGCACGCAGAAGCCACGCAAGAGGCGAGGCAGGATTCTGCTGATCGATGCGAGCAAGGAGGTTGCGCGCGAGCGGACGCAGTCATTCCTCCGCGCAGCGAACCAGACGAGGATCCTCGATGCCTACCAGGCTTTCGAGGCCGTCGACGGCCTCGCAGCCGTGGCGACCATTGATGAGGTCCGCGAGCGTAGGTACTCGCTGGCCATCTCCTCGTACGTCACCTCAGCGACGGGCAGCAGCGCTAGCGTTGCTGGTGAGTCGCTCGATGTCGCACTGAGGAATTGGCGTGCGGCTGCAGCGGAGTCCGACCGGGCGGTCGAAAAAGTTCTGGCCATGCTCGGCGAGGAGGTGTCTCAGTGAACCTCAACCTGGACAAGTCCGCCTGGAAACGCGTCGCCCTCGGCGACGTCGCCAAGCACGTCACCGATCGCGTCGATGCTGAGACGTCTGGACTTGAGCGCTTCCTCGCGGGCGAGCACATCCCTAGCAACGACCTCGCAATCACCCAGTGGGGCGTCATCGGGCGCGACCCGATCGGGCCGATGTTTTACAAGCGGTTCAAGCCTGGCCACGTCCTCTACGTCTCACGACGCTCCTACCTGCGTAAGGCAGCCGTCCCGGAGTTTGAGGGTATTACGGGAGAAAAGACCTTCGTGCTGGAGAGCCGTGATGAGTCGGTCCTGCTCCAGCGGTTCTTGCCGTTCATCATCAGTGCTGAGGTGTTCCACTCGTACGCGGTTGCTAACTCCCGCGGTTCGGTCAATCCGTACATCAACTGGACAGAGCTGGCGAACTACGAGTTCGACCTCCCACCCCTCGACGAACAACAGCGCCTCGCCGACCTCCTCTGGGCCATCGAGGGGTACCGGCGTTCGGTCGTGAGCGCGATAGCGGCAGGCCTCAGTGCTAGGTACGCATGGCTAGGCACTTCGATCGGCAGCCTCGTGGACAGAGAAGCTGTGCCATTCGAGCGTGTATGGGCTCGGTCCCCCGAGAGCGGATGGTCCGCCGCACCTGTTGACGAGGTGACAGACCACTATGTGCTGTCGCTGGCAGCCATCGGGCAGTTTGGCTACCGCGCTGGCCAACTGAAGAACGTTCCGGACAGTCCCGAGGTGAGGGCGGCCAGACTCAATCAGGGCGATCTGTTGATCTCGAGAGCGAACACAGTCGAGGCTGTCGGCCGCCCCTGCATTTTCACGGAGGATCGGTCAGACGTCTCGTTCCCAGACACGATGATGCGTCTGCATTTCGTTGACGACGTTCAGCCCGCATTTGCAGAGGCAGTCCTCGCGAGCCCCCATGGGCGCAAGCACATGAGGAGAAACGCCGCCGGGAGTGCGACAAGCATGGTCAAGATCAACCGTCAGTCGTTGTCTCGCTTGGCCTTCCCGACGGCAACCGCTGAGGAACAGAACAAGTTCCTTGACAGGCTTGCGCGATTGGGTGAAGCGGTGGAGTTGGCGCAGTCCGATCTCCGCGCACTGGATACCTCACGAGGCACCGTGTCTGCCGAGATCTTCGGAGGTGCCGAGTGACCTTCAACGAGGCGAACACCGTCCGCGACTTCGTCCGGGATCTGTTGGAGTCGGTGGACGTGCGGTTCGTGCCGGGGGATCATCTGCCGCGGCGCACCGATGAGGTCATGCTGGAGCAGCAGGTGCGGGCGGCGTTAATCCGCCTCAACCCGACCATCGAGGCGGATCCGCGTCTGGCCGATGAGGTGATCTACCAGCTGCGGGCGATTCTGATCTCCGCGCGCAACACGCCGAATCCGACGGTTGCGAACGAGGAGTTCGCGGCATGGCTCACAGGGCAGAAGTCGATGCCGTTCGGGCCCGATGGCGAGCATGTGACCGTCAAACTGATCGACTTCGACCACCCCGACGAGCACAGTGCGAACAACTGGATCGTCTCTACCGAAGTGACCTACAGAGTCGGGCGGCTGGAGCGGCGCTTCGACCTGGTGATCTGGTGCAACGGCTTCCCCCTCGTCGTGGGGGAAGCGAAGTCGCCGGTCCGGCCGGCGTACTCCTGGATCGACGCGGCCGCGCAGGTCAAGGAGGACTACGAGGTCAACGTGCCGGCGTTCTTCGTGCCGAACGTGCTCAACTTCGCCACCGAAGGCAAGGACTTCCGCTACGGGTCGGTCGGGATGCCGGTGGAGCTGTGGGGGCCGTGGCGGGCGGATGAGTCCGGTGACGACCACACGTCCGTGAAGGTAGGCCTCGCGGCAGTCAAGGAGGCGGTTGAGGGCGTCCTGGATCCGGATGCGATCTTGGACTTCCTGCGGTTCTTCACGCTGTTTGCGACCGACAAGAAGCACCGCAAGATCAAGGTGATCGCGCGGTTCCAGCAGCTCCAGGCGACCAACCTGATCGTGGAGCGGGTGCTGCACGGGCGGATCAAGCAGGGGCTGATCTGGCACTTCCAGGGGTCGGGGAAGTCGCTCCTGATGGTGTTCACTGCGCAGAAGCTGCGCGCGATGGCGGGGCTGACCTCGCCGACCGTGATCATTGTGGTCGACCGGATCGACCTGGACACCCAGATCACCGCGACGTTCAACGCCTCCGACGTACCGAACCTGGTCTCCACCGAGTCCCGCAGGGAGCTACAGGAGCTCCTGGGCGCGGGGGCGCGGAAGATCATCATCACCACGATCCACAAGTTCGGCGAAGCACCCGGGGTGCTGGACGCGCGCGACAACATCATTGTCATGGTCGACGAGGCCCACCGCTCCCAGGAGGGCGACTACGGCCGCAAGATGCGCGAGGCACTGCCTAACGCGTTCCTGTTTGGGCTGACCGGGACGCCGATCAACAAGCGCGACCGCAACACGTTCATGTGGTTCGGCTCCGAGGCCGACGAGCACGGGTATCTCTCGCGCTACTCCTTCTCCGACTCCATCCGCGACGGCGCCACCCTGCCGCTGCACTTCGAGCCACGTCTCTCGGAGATCCACCTGGACGAGGAGGCGATCGTCGCCGCCTTCGCCGAACTCGCCGACCGCCACGGGCTCACCGAGGAGGACCGCACCACCCTGTCGAAGAAGGCCGCCTCCCTGGAGGCGCTGATCAAGGCCCCCGACCGGGTCCGCAAGATCGCCGCCGACATCGCCGAGCACTTCACCACCAAGGTCGAGCCGCAGGGCTTCAAGGCGCAGGTCGTGGTCTACGACAAGGCTACCTGCGTGGCTTACAAGAAAGAGCTTGACGGCCTGCTGGGTCCGGACGTGTCCACGATCGTGATGTCCGCCGGTCGCGGTGACAAGCTAGCGTGGAAGCAGTGGACGCCGGGTCGGGAGGAGCTGGAGCGAATCACCGCTCGCTTCAACGACCCGGCCGACCCGTTGAAGATCATCATTGTAACCGCGAAGCTGCTCACCGGCTTCGACGCCCCGATCCTCTACGCCCAGTACATTGACAAGCCCCTGCGCGAGCACACCCTGCTCCAGGCAATCTGCCGTACGAATCGGGTCTATCCGCCCGCGAAGACCCACGGCCTGATAGTGGACTACCTCGGCATCTTCGACGACGTCGCCAAGGCCTTCGAGTTCGACGACAAGTCCGTCCAGCAGGTCATCTCCAACATCGCTGTACTCCGCGAGCAGCTCGGCCCCGCGATCGAGGCTGCTCTGGCATTCTTCCCGGGTGTCAACCGCACCGTCGGCGGCTATGAGGGCCTGATCCAGGCGCAGACCGCGATCGACTCCGATGAGTCCCGTGACGCCTTCGGAGCTGCATACAGCTTCGTCGCCCAGCTGTGGGAGACCCTCTCCCCGGACTCGATCCTGTCCGAGTACGAGTCGGACTACCGCTGGCTGACCGACGTCTACCGGTCCGTGCAGCCCACCGACGTCACCGGCCGACTGGTCTGGCACACGCTGGGCGCCAAGACCCTTGAGCTCATAAACGAGCACGTCACCGTCGAGGTCCCCCGCACCGACCTGGAGACCATCGTCCTCGATGCGCAGGTTATCGAGGACCTGATGACAGGCAAGCGCAAGGACATCGACCCCGTCGAGGTCGAGAAGTGGATCACCGCCCGCATCGCCAAGCACGTCGGCAACCCGGCCTTCATCGAACTTGGCCAGCGATTGAATGCTCTGCGGGAGAAATACGCCCACTCCCAGCAGGCATCGCTGGAGTTCCTCAAGGAGCTCTTCGCACTGGCGCGAGACACAGTCGCAGCGGAGAAAGCCGCCGCTGAGGTGCCCCGCGAGGAGCGCGGAAAGGCCGCCTTGACCGACCTCTTCGAGTCACTCAAGGGCGAGGAGACCCCGATCATCGCCGAGAAGGTCGTCGACGAGGTCGACTCCGTCGTCCGTACCGTCCGCTTTGACGGCTGGCAGGGCACCAACGAAGGCGATCGCCTCGTCCAACAGGCGCTTCGAAAGGCGCTCTACATCAAGTTCAAGATCCGCGACCAGGATGTCTTCGGGAAGGCACTGGGATACATCCGGGAGTATTACTAACGGGGCTTTGCCCCAGCCCGACGAGCCATGTCCGGTGGTGGCGGCTTTCGGGGGTGTGTGGAGACTCCGGTCGGCAGCAGACGGTGACACGCGGTCGCCGGAGTAGTACTGCTCTGGGCAGTGGTTGGCCGCATCGGCGGCCGCTGTCCGACCGGAGCCCGTCATGACGCTACCGCGCACCGTCGCCGATGTCCTGGGTCCGCACACGGTCTTCGAGGTGGAGTGCATCGACCGGATGTACCTCAACGTGTACGTGCCGCAGCTGCAGTTCGCGGCCGGGCTGGTCGGGTATGTCCACCGGCAGTTGGGGCTGCCGGTGGCCTCGACCGCGCCGATGGCCCAGATCACCGACGCGTTCACGGCAGCGGTCCGCGCCTTCGCCCGCGACCGCGCCCTGCCGTGGGTGGATTTCGCCAAGGGACAGCGCAAGGACGACCTCGCCCACGAGTACCTCGCCCGCTTCCACGGCGACGAAGGGGTGCTGTTCATCGGCCGGGCGCAGGAGAAGAGCAGGGTCTTCCGCACCGAGAAGCGCCGCGACGCCGAGGGCAGGAGCTACCCGTGGATCGTGAAGACCACCGGGGTGGTCAACCAGTTCTACTTCTACTGCGTGGATGAGGACTTCGGTCCGTTCTTCCTCAAGTTCTGCGCCTACTTCCACTACAACGCCAAGCTCTGCATCAACGGCAACGAGTGGGCCAAACGCCAGGCCGCCAAGGCCGGGCTCGGCTTCACTCCGCTGGACAACGCCTTCGCCGCCGTCCAGGACCCCGCCGCCCTGCAGGCCATCTGCGACACCCTCGGCCCCGCCCAGATCGACGCCCTGCTGCGCAAGTGGCTCGCACGCCTCCCGCACCCCTTCAGCCCGGCCGACCGGGCCGCGGGTTACCGCTACGAGGTGTCCATCCTGCAGGCCGAGTTCTCTCTCACCCAGATGCTCGACCGCCCGGTGTCGGGGCGGATCTTCTTCGAGCAGGTCATCCGCGACAACCTCGACCTCGGCCGCCCCGACCAGGTCTCCCTGATCTTCGACCGGCGCATCCACCACGGCCGCAAGCGACCCACCCCCGGAGTCTTCCGCACCCGCGTGCTGACCGACGGCGTCATCCCCAGCCTGCACATCGACTACAAGAGCACCAGGATCAAGCAGTACCACAAGGAAGGACGCGCGCTACGGACCGAGACCACCATCAACAACACCCGCGACTTCGACATCGGCAAACGGCTGACCAACCTGCCCGCCCTGCGGCAGATCGGCTTCACCGCCAACCGGCGCCTGCTCGGCGTCCAACGACTCAGCCACGACCCCGCCCGAGGCGCACAAGCACTGTCCGCCGTCACCGATCCCATCGTCACCGCCGAGGGCACCCGCATCCCCGGCCTGCGCTTCGCCGACCCACGCGCCCAGGCCCTCCTGCACGCCCTGCTGGTCTTCCGGCTCCTGCCCCGCGGATTCGCCAACCGCGACCTGCGCGTCTTACTCGCACCCCTCCTCGGGAAGCCACCCGAGACCATCACCGCCGGGCAGATGTCCTACGACCTGCGCCGCCTGCGCGCCCACGGCCTCATCGAACGCATCCCGCGCACCCACCGCTACCACCTCACCCCACCCGGCCACGAACAGGCACTCTTCCTCACCCGCGTCCACGACCGCGTACTGAGAACCGGACTGGCCGACCTCACCGACGCCGACCATCCCACCCCGCTCCGCACCGCGACCAAAACCTACGACCGAACCGTGGACGACTACCTCCGAAGAGCCGGACTCACCGCCTGACCGCAGCAAACCTGCCCCACCACGCAAACTTGACTCGATCACGACGGCTTCACCCGTCCTAGCCTCCTAGCTGCTCCTTGTGCTGGTTAGGAGGGAAGAGGTCTCTCGCTCGCTACCGACACGCTCCAAATCGAAGAAGCCTGCATCGCCCAACTGATGGGACACTTGCGCCCTATCATCCGGACGGTTCTCGAGAAACGCTAGGCCGCCTCGAATGCCCGCCGGATCAGTGGCCCGGCCTTTTCCAGGTCGGCTGCCGAGGCGATCCGCAGCTCCAGGTCGCCCGTCCCGAGGTGGCCGATGCCGCGCATGTCGCGGGAGAAGCCCTCCTCCAGCTCGACCGTGTTCGGGTCGATTCTGAGGTAGACGAGGATCACCTCGTGCTTCGGGCGGAAGATTACCGAGGCGAGGTTCACCATGCGCCGGTAGGCGATGTAGTGCATCAGCTGAGCCACCTCGACCTCGCCCCACGCGGTCAGGGCCTCGTCCAGTTCGGCGTACAGGTCCCGCAGGCAGGCCGGGGGCGCGCCCGGGATCGCCTGGACCGACGGTTTCCCGTCCCCGCCGGCGGCACCGGCTGTGAACTCCCGCTCCCGATGCTGCCGCCGAGCCGGAGCGTGGCTCGGAGAGCCGGGTGCGGACTCGATCAGCAACAGGCTCAGCAGCGCACCGTCGAAGACGCGGTAGCGCACCAGGTCGATTCGCTCGCGCAGTCGCTGCACCGCGACCCGGTCGTGGTGGGAGAAGCTGGCCGCGATACAGACCATCCGCGGGTTCCGCCAGTCGATCGACTCGGCCGCCTCAGCACCCAGCTTCTCCTTGACCAGTGCCTCGAACTCGTGATGCGCCGATTCCAACCACGACAGGTAGGAGACGGCCTGCGACAGGACCCCGCTGTCGGAGCCCTTCTTGTATTCCACCACGACGGGCGTGTTGTTCTCGTCGAGCCCGAGCGTGTCGATCCGGCCCCGGTGCCAGGGCCCTGTCGGGTACTCGGACGCCAGGAAACGGATGCCGAGCATCGCCTCCATCCCCGCCTCGATCCGATGCTGAAGCTCCACCTCCAGCGCCACCGTCGAACCCTGCAGCTCGATGTCCCGGCCATCGGCATCCAGATGGAACAGCTTCAGGTCGCTCACCAGCGCCCCCTCCTGCGATCACTACAGGAGGATCAATCGATAGCGGTACCGCACTATTCCGGCCGGAAGATCGCCGGAGACCGTACAGACTCAAGGACGACGGAGCGGTCGGGTGGAGCGCACCGTTCGGGGGACGGCTCGCCGATGTCAGCGTTGATCCATGCCAGCAGTAGGGCCGACAGCAGAGGCACGGTTGCAATGAAGTCTTCAGCCTGGTTCTTATGGAGCTATGCCTGCGCCCCTTCGCAGAATCGAGCCGAGCCGCCTGGCGGCCCGGCGCGAAGAGCTGGGGCTGACACGAGCGGAACTGGCGGCGCGGGCGGGGGTGTCGGAAAGGATGATCTTCTTCTACGAGGAGGGCAGGCACTCGCCCACTCCGGCCCGGTTGGACCAGCTGGCCAAGGCGTTGGGGTGCGACTCGGGAGCGCTCACCGGAGCTCAGCGCGGTGCGGAAACGTTGATCGATCTTCGTTATGCCGCTGGACTGCCCCTCGACCGAGTCGCTGAACTGCTGCGAGCATCATCAGCCGGACGTGAGCTGTGCGTGTCCGCAGCCAAGGTGGCGGCTCTGGAGAGCGGTCGCGAGGTGCGTGGCCGGAGGTGGCAGGACGCCCAGACGACCGGCAGGTTGCTCGCTCCTCTTGCGAAGGTCTACGGCGTGCCCGTGCGTATGGTTCTGGACGCCTGGATGCGCACACGTACAGGTGAGCCGGCGCCGCAGATCCCGGGCAAGCGGGAGCAGGACCCCTCGCAGGCCGCACTGAAGACCTGGGAGTTGTTGAACGAACGGCAGCGCATCTACCTGGGCGAAATCATGCGGGATGACCGTATGACGGAGACCGAGATGTGGATGCGACGGGTGCAGCGTCTGCCAGTGCCCCGAGCGGCAGAGTGGCGCAAGCTGCCGTTGACCCTCAAGGCCGCACCGTCACTGGTGGGCTATACCCGCCTGCAGGAACGCCTTCGGCGTGGCGGAGTGCACGATCCTGGCGCTGGCCAGACCGTGCATGCACTTGAGCGGCGGGGGCTGCTGATCATCACGGAGGACGCCGTCGAGCATCCCGGCGTTGGTCATGTGGACCGGGTGCTGGTGGAGATTACCCGCCGGGGCCGAGCAGCTGCCCGCGCCGGACTGGGCGAGCCTCGTGAACCCGACCACGCGGTGCATCTGCTGTCGGAGTGGCTGTGGGGCGTATTGGCACGGGTTGCGGCGGCGGAGCCGACCGGGTTGGAGGACGACCGGTTGGCGGGCCGGTCCCTCTTCTTCATTGGCGTGGGCTACAAGGGGAAAGCCGGCGGTCAGCCGAGCCGGGGCTTCGTCGAATCCGTTCCGGTGATGGCGGCAGGGGGCACGCACGTTGCCGAGTACCGATGGCGATTGACCAGGCTCGGTAAGCGGCATGTCGCGGAGTATCTCGATCTCTATCGGGAGCTCTATCCGCAGGTCGATACCACAGGGCTCGGCCCTTTTCCGGTCGACTCACTCTAGAAGCTGGCATTCCCTCCATCTCGGGGTGATTGTCAGTGGTGCGGTCTACGCTGCGGATTTGTGACGAGCCCCACGCACGACGATGCTCAGACACTTGACGAAGTCAGGGTCCGCTACCTGGTCACCCGGGCTGCCCTGCGGGCGGCGAAGGCCATGACGTCGCCCGGCTTGAAGCCGGAGCAGCGTCTGGCGACCCTGATGGAATGCCACGGCACGATGCTGGCGGCTCGCGGCCCCAGCAGCCCGCTGCCATTCGCCGAGTTCCGGAAGGCACTCAGAGGCGATCTGGCCGGGCTGCTGCCGGACGGCGTGAGTGCCTTGGACCTGGGCGGGTTGCTGGTCGTCGACAGGGACGGGCAGGTGACCGAGGATGCCTTCGACCTCGATCTGGAGCAGCGGATTCTGCTGCATACCCTGCGGAAGCTCGACAAGGACGCGGGTGCGATCAGTGACCGGGAGCTCCAGTCGGAGATCGAGCAGGAGACGGCGTACGCGCTTCTACGAAAGCAGGGTACGCAGAACGCCTACGAGGCAGGCCGGTCCGACCTCATCCGGTATCCGGCGGGTCCGGTCGACCAACTGCGCAAGCTGAAATTGCCGATGGGGGTCGTCGACTTCTACGAGGAGATCCCCTACGGGTCCGTCCACCACGGCTGGTGGTTTCCCTGCCCGGTCTGCCGTTGGCCGATGCGCCTCACGCTCCGCAAGAACGCCGGCAACATCGTGGGGTCGGCTCGCTGCTGGCATGCCCCCCACGCGGACATGGGTGCCGCGTACCTGTTCCGACCAAGGTTGGACGAGAAAGCGCCAGAGTTGCTGCCAGAGCCGTCTCCGGCCCGCCCGAGCGGGAGGGAAGCAGTGCTGTATCCGGACACCGAGACTCTGCCCGAGGCGCTGCCCACGGAGGGGCACAAGGCGCTCGCCCGCGGAATCTGGAGGTACACCACGGTGCCGGGGCTTCCGGAGCTGGCCCTGTACGACCAGTTGAAGGACCGCGGGCTGAAGGTGGACCTGTGGCCGGGGCTGGACGCCTACGACCTCCTGGTGGAGGTCGCGCGAAAGCGACGCAAAAAGGCGTCGTTCAAGGTCGATGTCAAGGACTACACGTCGGTCACGACGCTCGCGAAGCTCATCCACGCACAGGAGGGCGACAAGGGCGGAGCCGAGTGGCTGGTCGTGCCGGACTACCGGGCCCGCCAGGTCCCGCTGCTCTCTGGGGTGTGCGAGAGGTACGGGATGAGGGCGGTCACCGCCTCCGAATTCGGCGAACTGGCGTGCAAGGAGGCAGGGGTGAGCTGGACATGAGTGAGGCGTCTGTCAAGGAGACCGCGGTACTAGCGGCGCTGGCACTGGCCGCCCACTACTTTCCCGAAACGGTGGACGGGGACGAACGCGGCGCTGCCCCCTTTGAACAGGCGGCGTTCCTGGTCTCCGGCAAGTACCAGGCGTGGGAACGTTGGGACAGCCTCACCCATGAGGAGAAGCAGCGGATCACGGCGGTGTACGCCATCGCCCCCGCCGAGATCTCGGGTCTCCGGGCCTTCTCGATCACAGCCCGGTCCATGCTCGCGCCCCTGCACGAAGACAACCCCGACGGCCCGGGGACGATGCTTCCCTTTGAGCTCGTCGGTGACACCCCGTTCACCGCCAGCGCCGCCTTCCCACGGGTAGGCGGCGACCTGCCGGGATACGTCGACCGTCTCACGGCCCGCTTCCGCCGGCCCAGCAGCCGCCCCAAGCCACCGGACTTCGCCGGTCCGGGGACATGGGCCACGCAGGAGATGTTCGTGAATGGGGAGGGACAGATTCAGGGGCGGCTCACCATCCCCACCTATCCCCAGTTCACCGCCCCGCTCGGCCACGATCGGCTCCCGCACGTCTCCTCTGTCCCCTACCTGCCCGACGTCCGTATCCCCACGCCCGAACTCCTTGGCCTGGCCCGGCATATCGACCTGCGCTACACGCCGGAGAAGCGCTACCTGCACCAGACCCTGCAGCAGCTCTTCGAGGTGCTGCAGACCACCGACAGCCTGTCCCCCCGCGAGGCGCTGACGCTGACCGCCGGTCGGACAGAGATCTTCAACGCCCCGACCGGCACCGGCAAGAGCGTCCTGGCCCGGGTTATGGCGGCATGGTTCGCAGCGAAGCAGCTACGCGTCGCCATCGTGCTGCCCGACATCAAGGCGTGTCTGGCAGCGACGTGGAATGTGCGCGGGGACCTCGACCACCTGCACAAATCGGGGGTCATCGAACACGAAGCAAGTTGCGCCCACCTGATGTCCTCGTCCGGGATGCACGACCGCGCCCTCAAGCACGCCTCCCTTATCAAGGAAGACCCCGACCTCCCCGGCGAGTGGGGTGAGCGAGGCGAGCGCGATCTTGACCAACTGGCCTACGGATGCGCACAGAAGACCTTCCTGGAGGCCACCGGCGACTACCCGCCCGGGCGCGAACCGTGCGTGAACCTGCGCCGTCAGGGGGTGGGCTCCGCAGCCTGCCCCTGGATCCCGACGTGCGGGAAGTTCACCCCCGTCTACGACGCCTGCGCCGCGAACGTCGTCATCATGAACCACTACGCCTTCATGCAGGGCAACCTGCGCATCGGCGTGAACCTGGACGGCCGGGCCGTCCGGAGCATGACGGCGGCCGAATTCGCGCTTCGGACCTGCCACGCCGTGCTCGTCGACGAAGTGGACCAGTTCCAGTCCCGGGCCATCGACAACTGCGCCGGCGAGGTGGTCCTGCACTCTCGGCGGCACTGGTCCGCAGCGCCGCAGGAGATGGACACAGACGCGAAGCGGCTGCACATCGACGACGAGCACAACCTACTGCCCGCGGTCAGCCATGTGCGGCTGATGGCGGAGTTCCTCCTCCTGAGTATCTGCAAAAACGCCCTCAGCCTGCACGCCACGGAGGACGAGCGAGCCCAGGCCCGCATTCCGGACCAGACCAGTACCCGGTGGCACCTGGCCCGTGGGCGGGACCGCGCATTGATCCGCCTGCTCTGGCCCGAGACGGAGATCGCGGAAGAGGCGGACATTCCGCCGGACTTCTTCCAGCGGCTCAACGCTCTCATGCCGGCCCGATATCGGGGCCTCGATCCGCTCGCCTCCCAACCGAGCCTGCTCGAACCCGACTGGGACGACGTGCGGCGTGCTCTCGGTGCCCTCGTGGCGCCACGCGGCGAGCACCTGCTCGACATGGTGAAGCTGGAGCTGCACACGCTTCTCGAGGATTCCATCAAGGACGTTCAACGTCGCGCCAAGGCCATCAACCTCCTGGTGACGCGCACTGCCATGACCGAGCTGGATGAAGCTCTGTCCGAACTTCAGGACAAGGCCCAGGACTACCGTTCCTCCGGCCTGCGGTCGGCGCAGAAGATCGTGGAACTCCTGCGGGCCACGGCAGTCTCCTCGGTGATTCCGCTGGGCATGCTCGGCCGTTCCATCACCGGCTACCGCATCACTGGGCTCGATGACAAGGAGAAGAACGCCAGCCTTGTCGCCCAGACCATCACCGGTGACCCGCACACCTACACCGCCGAGCTCGGCGGTGTCGTCTCGCTCCTCCTGGCCGCTGTGGAGCGGCCGGTGATGGGCTTGTCGGCCACCGCATACTTCCCCCAGGCCGTGCGCGAACACGTCCATGCCCCCGTCCGGTGGTGGATGACCGACGCGCAGGCCAAGTCCATCCGGGCCAGGAAGCACCGTATCGAGTACGGAGAGGGCCACCCTCTGTTCGGGGAGCCCATCAAGGTGTCAGGCACCCACCCCAGCCGTAAGAAGGACGCCCTGATCGAACTGGGCAGCAACCTGTACGACCAGAAGATCCACCGCGAACTCGAACGAGCTGCGGCCCAGGACCCCGACCGCGCCCACGTGCTCGTGGTGGCCAACTCCTACCAGCAGTGCGCCTGGCTCGCGCGCGGCATCGCGCAAGCCGGCCACTACGGCGGCGGATTGTGCGTCGCGGTACGGGCGGAGGACCGCCACCGCGCCGACCCCGACCTGCCCAAGGAGAACGTCGCAGTACGCCTCACCGCCGAGGAGTTCGAGGACTTCCCCAAACACGGCAAGATCCTGGTCGTGCCCCTGTCGCTGATTGCCAGGGGGCTCAACATCGTCGTCGGCATCCGCTCCGCCGTCCGCTCCGTCTACCTCTGCGTACGTCCCCTGGCGCTCCTCAGCGAGCCCGCCGAGATGTACGCCAGCATCAACGCAGCCGGTCTGCGGGCCCTGCCGACCGGCGGTAGCTCGAACCCGTCACAGGCGCTTGCCGTCGGTCGTGACGCTGCCTGGGAACGCCTGTCCCTTCTCCTGCGGACGGCCCCGCAGTTCACGGCCATGCACAAGTCCCTCCAGGAGGAGGTCGTCGCCGGCATGATCGTCGATCTCATCCAGCTGGCCGGCCGAGCTCGCCGCGGAGGCACCGAAGCGGTCCTCCACATGGTCGACTACGCCTTCCACGAGGACACCTGGAACGCCGACCTGGAAACAGTCCTGCGCCGCATCCACTCCCAGTGGACGCCCGAGGTGCGTCAACGGATGAACGAACTGTACGGAGAGGTGCTCAACGCATTCCTGTCCTACGCCGGCATCGAACCCCACGAGCCCGGCTTCCCGGGCGTCTGAAGAGAAGAGGACGCGTGACCCAGCAGGACCGCGAGCCCGGGATGTACCTGAACACCCTCGCCTACCGCTGCACACCCAAGCTCGTCGGCGACGCCGCGGTGTACGTGCGGCACTTCGACAGCGAGACCGAGAAGCTGTGGAGCGACTTCAGCAGGCAATGCGCACGCCGCTACGGCGACGACGCGGCGCAGGCCCCGTACTCGATCGCTACCACCGTGCTCAGCACCCTGAGCGGCGGCTACGTCTACTTTGACCCCGACTTCCGTGGGCCGTTCCTCGCCTCGCGCGAACCGCTCGACAGCGAGCTGCTCTGTCAGGTGTTCACCCTCACCCATGCGCTAGCGCTCGGGGAGAAGATCGAAACCATTGACCTCGCCATGGCTCCTGAGCTCGCCAAACGGATCGCCGCGTCACCAGAACACCGGTACACGCTCGCCGACCACCTCAAGCCGGCCGACGGCAAGCAGCCCAACGCCCCCGGATGGGTCTACCGGACCGTCGCCTGGGACCTCTCCCGCCGCATGGCCGCCAAGCCGTGGGCGATCTCCGAAAGCAGGAAGATCGCACTGCGCCCCGACACCACCGGCGGTCTGGTCGCCCTGGAAGAGCCCTGGCAGAACGAGCAGGGCGGCCGGTATGCCCTCTCCCGCACCGCGCTGCGGCTCAAGACCCTTCCGAACATCGCCAGTCCCGTGCTCCTGGTGTCGTCGAGAGTGACCCGCATCTCCTCCTCGCTGATCTTCTCGAAGACGGCCCTGGCTGTGCAGCCCGGCTCTGGGCGCCCGCTCCTTGAAGTGTCGCTCAACGGCCGCGGCGCCGCCCGCACCGTGAACCGGCTCGCTTTGGAGGCGCTGGGGCGTCTGGAGATGGACTACTCGATCCTGCGGACGATCGACCAGCGATCCCGCCGGGAACAGGAGTTCCTCAAGGCGGCCCGCGAGGAGAAGAAGCCAGCGGCCTTCCCCCGCGAACACCCTGGCCAGGTGTGGCCGGTCCTCCCCAAGAGCTATTCCTTCCCTATCGGCACCGGCACCGGGATGCAGCACTTGCGCCTTCTCTACGGCCACGTCGCCGAGGCGTTCGGTGACGTGGCCGTGCCTCTGACGATGCGGGAGGCGCCGATGACGCTTCCCCACCGGCCGACCGACCCTGAGCGCGTCACCAAGAAGGAGCTCGAACGCCGCAAGGAGGAACGGGAGAGGAACGAGAGCAAGGAGCCGCTCCGGGCGAGAGGCAGCGCTGTGCCCACGCCGGAGTCCGTTTTCTCCGCAGTCGAGGCCGCCGGCTTCAAGAAGCTGCGCATCGCCTGCCTGTGGTACCGCGACGAGACCCGGCTGCGGATGCTCGACACCCTCTGCAAGACCTACGGCGTCGACCCCACGGGGCTCGACCCGCACAACGGCCAGGAGTTCAGCCTCCACGGCGACCAGATCACCGCGGTGCTCCACCTGGCCACCGACTTCCTCAAGCCCGGTGGACCGGACGGCAGGCGAGAAGCCCTGGCACACACCGGCGCTTCGCTGGTCTCCCGAGACGGAATCCTTGTTGGCGCCTGGTGCGAGACGGAGAAGCCCGAGGCCGTTGACGAGCAGAACGGCACGGACGCCGACAGCCGCGACGGCAAGCTCCTGACGCGATCGCTCCTTGCTGGCCTCGGCGTTCCCACCCAGTACATCCTGGGCAAGAACGACAAGGGCATCGTCACGCCGAAGGCGAAGGACCACCCGGCCGAAATGGCCCTCCTCGACCTCTACCGCTCGCTCGGAGTCATCGACGACCGCATCGCCAACGCGCTGGAACCCGAAACCTCCGATTACCCCGTTCACCGAGTCGCCCAAGTCGGTGTCCATGTACGCCAGCAGAACCGGCGGAAGGGGGAGAACGGGCCCCCCAAGGTCGTGATCACCGCATCAGCACTCATCCCGCCAGCCCGGGCCGGTGGGACATGGGGCATGCTCGGATGGAGCTCCACCCGACCCCAGTGGCAGCCCTACCGCAGCGCCCAGCCCGCCTTCCACGCCACGGCCTACCCCCAGGAGAACGGGGACAAGAAGAGTCACCGGCAGCGCTGGGACGACGCAGCCGAGGCGGTTGAGTTGGCCCTCGGAGATCTGGCTGAGGAGCTGGACGGCGTCCCCTACACCGTCACCGTGGACGGGCTGGCCTGCCGCCGAATGTGGGAGGGGCTGCAGAACATGAACCAAGGGGCATCTCCGACTCCGCGCTTCAGCCGCTATTGGCTCCCGGGCAGCTCCCTGAGCAGCGACGAGAGGCCGCGTGCCGTGATCCGCATCAACATCGCGGACGAGGAGGTCCCGCCGCCTGTCAGCACCACGCGTGTGCTGAAGGGACAGGCTGGCGTCACGACAGACGGCGAAACAACCCGGATGCTGTATCAAGTCGAGGTGGACTTCGGCGCACCCGTCTGGATCTTGTGTAACGTGCCGCGCGCCTACGACGGCGACGGCGCTGGCCGACTTGGCTCGAAGTGCACCCGATGGGACGCCAAGCGGTCCGTCCACTCAGATAAGAAGGAGGAGCGCCGCAAGGGCGAGATGCCCCAGAACTGGTACTCCATGACTGCGACCGAGATCTACCCGCTGGCCTGCGCCGAGGGCGTCTCGGCGGAAGCTTTTGCCGTGGCCACGGCAAAGCTTTGCCACCAGACCCTCTTCTGGTCAGACCGGGCCCGCTTCCCCGTGCCCTTGCACGCCGCCAGGCAGATGGACCTCGACCACCCGCAATACCGGCGCACTGCTCCTCCCGAGGAGAAGCCCGCCGCCGAGCCGGGTTCTGACGGCGAGGCACCCGAGCAGTAACGGCCGGGGAACAGCGGTCCGTGGAGGCGCCGCCGTTTGTCTACCAGCCCGCCCTAGCCTCGGGCTTTCACGAGGTGGGCAAGGGCAGGGGCCGACAGCGAAAGCCGACCTCGGCGGAGGAGCGGGACCAGCAGGCGGCCCAGCGCCCGACGGTGGTCACGGCGCATCAGCGTCGCTCGGCGAAGGCCCCGCTGTGGAGGCAGGCAGTCGCCAGCCGGGCGTAAGCGGTCGTGATCGCCAACTGGGCCAGACGGGCGGTACCTTCAGC
Organism: Streptomyces sp. NPDC002845; assembly: GCF_053591955.1. Lineage (NCBI taxonomy): Bacteria > Bacillati > Actinomycetota > Actinomycetes > Kitasatosporales > Streptomycetaceae > Streptomyces > Streptomyces sp. NPDC002845. The sequence continues at coordinate 107,380 of NZ_JBSFUU010000028.1, forward strand.
AGCTCGGTGTCGAGTACGGGGAAGGGGAGGGGCAGCATGTCGAGGGGCAAGCAGGTGTTGCGCGAGCTCGGCCACGCGGTACGAGAGGAGGCCGAGGAGAGGGCACGCGCCTATTACTTCAGTGTGTACGATCGCGGCTTCGACGAGGCGGCCCAGACCTGCCTGGGTGTCCTGTCCGATGCCACGGAAGAGTTGTTGGCGAGGATGAAGTCCGGAAACCTGTCCAAGCAAGAACAGGCGCTGTACGCGCGGCTGACTGGACTGGCGGCTGAAATGGACGAACGTCTCCGGAACGCCTGCCAAGAAGAGCCGGCAGGAGACGCCCTGCCGCAGCCGTCCGGCGCCCGATCCGGCCAGCCAACAAGACTTTCCTGAGGCTCACTTCTGAGGATCGGCCCCGTACGTCACGACGTCCGGCACATCGAGAGCCATGCCGGTGATGCAGCCCTTGTTCCATGCGTCGCGCTCGTCGCCGTCCAGGCCGTCAGGGAGCGCTTCTGCGCACTCCCGCTGTCCCACGGAGGTGGGGTACCGGGTGTCGGGGCCGCCGGGGCGGGTGCACATGTCCTGCCCGGTGGCCACCTCCTGGCCGGTCGTGCAGTACGTGAAGTTGGTGTCGAGGACGCGCTTCGCGTAGTCCGTCGCCGTCTGCTCGCCGAACCGGTAGCCGTCCCAGTACCTCGCGGCCTTGTCCTCCTCGGTGGTGCAGCCGGCCAGCGCGAGAGCGGCGAGGGCGAGCGGTATGAAGGTGCGTCGCATGCGCCGGAGCATACGAGAAGTACCCCGCCCCCCGCAGGGGGCCGGGGTACCGGCCAGACCGCCAAGTCGTACTCGTCGGTCCAGGGTTCCTCGGTCCACAGGTCGTCGTAGTGGTACAGGCCGGTCAAGCAGGCCGCCCGTGCGGTAGGCGTACACGAACGGGGCCCATGATTCGGCATGGAAGAAGGTCACCGGCGATTCGGATCTTTCGAATCGCGACAACGACTTTACCCAACGAGGAAGGTCCCCTGCGGACCGCCAGCAGGGCGAAGCGGTCCCTAGTCGATCTGATCCAACTCAGCCCGTAGACGCTCGGCCTCGGCTTCGGCCTTTCGCAGCCTCCGCTCCAAGGTGGACCGTGAGGGTGTGGGTGCGGTGCTCGCAGCCTTCCCGGGCTGTCGTGGTCGGGGGACAAGCCATCCGACGCGCTCGTAGGCCGAGATCATCCGAACTTGGGGGCAGGAGTAGCAGAGTCGCTCAGGCTCCGGGCTCGGCCAGCCGTCCGCGAGCATCCGTCGGGTGTGCTCCCGATCCCGCTCGGTCTGCAATTCCGGGTTCGCACGCCACGCGTCCTCGAACTCGGCAGACATCTGCTGGACTCGTTCCGGATCCGCACGACGAGGTCCAGAAGCAGGTACCCAATCGAGACTCGGGGCGATGGCCTCCTCCACGTGACCGCAAGCCAACGTCACTTCCCAGAAGGCGGAGGTGTGCGGCTCGTCATGGCGGATCATCGACCAAACCTTGGGGTCAGTGTCGTCCGGCGGTTCGACCGGGTCGGCGGGAAACTTCACCTCCCTCCGTTCTCCCCACTCAGCGATCACGCGATAAGGCGGCGGCGGGGAGTCGTCGTGATGACAGATCATCTGCCCCGGAGGCAGTGGTGAGTGGAGAGCCTTCCACTGTGCCTCGTGCGGTGGGGTGCCGTCGTCACGAGTGAGAACCTCGGGGATGCAGCCGCAGTCAAGCTGAACGCGCCACCGGAACACGCGGCTCAGATCCGGAATCAGGAAGTCCCAGAGCACCCTCGGGATGTACCCGCGCATTTCGGCGACCTCCGCCTCGCACTCCCGCAGCACCTCCTGGCGTGACCTGGCCTTGCCGGGAAGCCGCTGCACCGTGGGGGTGCTCGGCGGCGGCCGGTCTTCCAGGAGAAGACGGCGACTATTGATTGAAGGAGCACCCATGGCGTCCCCCCCGTTCCACGTCCGGTGTTGGCATTCATCGTCCGAGTGGACGGTGAGTTGCAGCCAGGCGCGCTCCGGCTGCCTTCCTGGTCACAAGCACTGTGAGACTTGAGCGGACGTGACCGGACGACCGTGGAATGAGCGGCCGCTGAGACCATGATTGAGACCACTCGAAGCCCAGCACGCTTACCTCAGAAGCTCGTTCCGGGCCGCTCGCACAGCACGCCCGATGCGCCGCCACCACGGACGTGGCGGTACTCCGAGCGGGTTGGCCAAGCCGGCCTTGACGAGCCCCGCGTCCCTCCCAGCGTGCTCGTGGGAGGTAATGAGTACCAGCAGCGAGTACGCCCGAAGTGCCAGAGCGGCCTTCTCCCGGCTCACAGTGTCCATAAACCCGTGAGCGACAAGGTTGCGGACACTCATCCCGTCTCCGAGTAGAAATGTTCTCAGGAAACGCTCCCAGTCAGGGTCAAAACCATTGTCCGTCAAGTACGGGAGGAGCGCGCCAAGGCCCGGAAATTGCCCCACCCCATCGCCGACCTGCGTTTTATATACAGGCTCATTAAGCTCCAATAGAAGCGCCCGAACCGATGCTTCAATTTTGGGCACAACGAGATGCGCACAAGCATCAAATTCGCCGACCCAATACAGAATCAATCCTTTCGCAAGAGCCCTAGCCGACACGGGATTGGTTCCCGACGTGGCGATAGAATCTTCAAGATCCCTGAAAGAAGGAATCCCGAAACGCTCCTTGATTATATCTAGAGCGTCTGCAAGAAAGATCCCGTGAAAATTGATTCCACAGGTCTCTTCCCTGACTAGCTCATGCTGAAATGCTTCGTCTTCTTCTGAAAGAACACGCTTTGGGAGATCGCCCGGTCCAAAGACTACTGTCGTTACGAGCCTGGCGAACGCCGAACGATTCAGCACACTGCGTGCCGCAGCCTTATTGTTAGTCAGGTTGCCGCTGGGTGACTCGCTATTGAACCAGACCCCCAGGGCTTTACGCCACGTGTCGACTCGCCTGTATGGTCGCAGATAACCGCGGATATAGGCATTCGGGATTTTGAATTCGGTTTCTATGGTCTTCCACTCGACAGGAGGAGCAGACTGCAAACGAGAGATTGCCAAACTTTCCAGTTCTGGGACATTGAGTCGGCGAGCAAGCGAAGCCGCGTCATTCAGATGCGCCCTAATGACTAGCGCATCAACGGCCCCATCGGCATCACTCAAATAAGCCTTGACCTCAACCTCACTGGCATGCCGAGCACGGGCATCGTCGTCAGTAGCAACAGCTCTACGCCGGACAAGCGCAGCTATTTGACCAACAGCAAGCGTACCCGGGTAGGCCAGAAGTGCCCTGTCGAGCAGATCGTCGACCCTGGGATCTACCGGCTGTGCATTCTTTTTTCGTTGCGGCGCACTCAGGGCATCCAGCAGGTGGGTGAAGATGTATCCATCTTCACCGTCACCCAGCAGACTCTCCGCCATATCCAGCATGGCTGTTTTAACTTGCTGCACCATTGAGGAGAGATTTACTGAACGCGTAAGCTCCCACGCGCGCAACAAGCCAGTTCCCTGCTCAGTAACAGAAAGACTGCACCCGATTGCATCCAGATAAGCGCGGACAGCTTCTTCGGCAGCGTCACGGCTATTCGCCAGGCGAAGACTGAAGACAATATCCGCACAACGAGCCTTCATCACAGGATGCGTCACGGATGAATAGAGAGAGCGCCACAGTTCTCGCACGTCACTATCAGCATCGCGCAACGCCACCGGAAAGAGCGACGGCCCGTCCAGTGGAACTAGAGATGCACCTGGCTGAGCAGACATGAATGGACGCATCGCAAGATGATACGTAAAGGTTGCGGTCAGCACCTGTAGAGCGGCAAGATCAAACGAAGTCTCAGCGTCCTGCGCTATTTGTGGAATGCGAAGACTCGCAGTCACCAAGTCGTCGGCCCCTTCACACGCCGCATCCGCGAGTCTAGCCAGGGCAGGCACCAAGGACGAATCATGCCGATAAGTGGCTCGCGATTCATCAGAAGGACCCGCACTGCTCGCTACGGAATCGCCTTCACTCACGATGCCCTCCCCACGCAACGTTCCATACTGCGAGTCGCAGATTCCTTGACGACTTCAAGCTACTTCGGGCACGACAAGACGAATTACGGTCAAGGAGTCGATCACGCGATCCAGATTCTACTCTGAGACCATGCTCGACCCTGGAGATTTTTCACACCCACATGAACGATCTGAGTGGGCAGAAATACGCAGCGCGTCAAGTCGGTAACGGGATCCCCTCGTTGCCGGCCGTCTTCGTTGCCCCGAGCGAGCATGGGAAGCTTGGACTAGACATTGTGGGTCTGCGGGCGGGCAAGGAGCTCCCGAACGCGGCTCTCGACGGTCTCGAAGTTCCGGTCGGATGCGATCACTGTCTCCAGGTCCGTCTGGGCATCGGGGGCTGCGCCGCTGTCGATGAGCCATTCGGCACGTTGCAGCCGGGCTGCCATTTTCTGCTCCGGTGCGATGTCGCCCGTCGCCAGGATCGACTCGATATCTCGCTGGGCGCCGTCGTGGTCTCCGTACTTCCACAAGGTGCGCGCTCGTCGGATGAGAGCGATGAAACGCCGGTTGTACGTCGTCTCTGCCAGTTCGAGCACGCTCGTGCGGTCCGCGACGGCGGAGGCAACATCGTCATCGTCGTCAAAGATGTCGGCCCGGTTGTTGAGGGCACAGGCACGCGCCTCGTCCGTGGCGGAGGGGACGTTGATGACCGCGGTGAAGTCAGCGGTCGCGGCGTTATGGTCGCCGATGTCCAGCCAGGTGATGCCACGGTTGTTCAGGATGTTGGAGCGCACAGGCCACGCCGGATCGCAGGCGGCGAGTGCCTCGGTGTAGAGCGTGTTCGCCCGGCGGGCGTTGCCTTCGTTGAGGATGAGGTTGGCGAGGCGGAAGCGTGCGGTCATCGTGAGTTCGTCGATTGCCTCGTCGGCAGCGGACTGCCGCAGGGAGTCGAGGCGGGAGAAGATCCATGTGAGGGCCGGGTGATTGCTGCGCTGCAGGAGCGGGATGGTGTCCACCGCCATGCGCACACACGCCGTCGGAGATGTGAGCCAGTCGCCGGCGCCGAGCAGATCCACCAGGCTGGGGTGCTCTCTGTGATCGCCGGCAGCGCGTTCAACGAAGGCTCGGTACGCCTCCTGATCGGACTGCCACGCCAATCTCAGCAGTGCTGCGGCGGCAAGGTGTTCGGCACCAGCAGCGGCGAGCCGGTCGAGGACGTACAACTCGCCCAGGATGTCGGGACGGACTCCGTCCAGGAGGTCGTCGAGCGATACTGGATGGAAGTCGCTGTACACGTCCGGCAGCAATCCCGTCGGAGGGGCGAGCGTGTGTAGGAGGTGGGCGTAGGAGTCGGCCGAGGTGCCGCCGAGGGCTGTCGCCAGGGTCCATATGTTACGTACGTGGCGTGCGCTCGGCGAACTGCTTGGGGACTGCACCCTCTGGCTGTTCGTGCGCGCGATCAGGCGCCGCAGGGCCGCGTCGCGGTCTGCACTGATGCCGTTGCCGTCCATCCAGTCCAACGTGGCGATGAGTACGAACAGCGGACGGCACGCGGGATCAATCTCCTCGGCGTGGTCGGCGATGTCCTCGATGTTCGTTGACGACAGATCCGCTCCGGCCCGCGCCCCGACAGCGCTGACCAGCCTGCGGATTTCCGGACGGGACAGGCCCCCGAGTCGGCGTGGAAGACCGTAACTGCTCGCCTGGATATGGAAGGACTCCTCCATGCGGTGGGTGCGCTGCACCATGTCCCACCACGGACCTGCGGCCTGGCGCTCCAGGACCAGCACGCGCACGGGCGCGCTCAGGGCCTGCTGGCTGAGGCGGAACAGAGCATCCGAGAGCCAAGCGCTGCGCTGCGCCGCGTAGTCGACGACGACGAGCGTGGGACGCGTCGGCTGGAGGCTGTCCAGAGCAGGCTGGCTGTTCTCGCGCAGGAACCCTGCGTGCCATTCCCCAGACACCGCCCGGCACAGTTCGATGGCCAAGCGGCTCTTCCCGGTGCCGGCGGAGCCGGTCCACAGCCACCACGAGAAGGTTGGCCCTGCATCGAGGAAGGTCTTCAATTCCCCGAGTTCGGTATCGCGTCCGACGCGAGCGATGGCGGTGCTGGCGAAGGCCAGGAGAGAGTCGGGTGAGTCGAGCTGCGGCAGAGCAAGCGCGAGGGAGTCATCGGCTGCTCCGACACAGGCCTGAAGCATCACCAGGGCGCGATGCTCGGCCTCGGCCTTCCACTGCCGCAGGGTTGTCACGGTGTAGCGCACAACGTCGCTGTCGATGAGCTTGGCACAGTTCTGGCACAGCCAGATACCGTTGTCCCCGGCGGAGCGCTCGGTCGAGGTGAGAGCGGGATCGTAGCGCGGGCCACCGGGACTGGCGGCGGTGATGTGGGCCCCGACGCCGAGGTTGACGGCGCCGCTCGTCTGGAGCTTGGGGCCGGACGTGACAGCTCCACAGTCAGGATTGCTGCACCTGGAGGCAACCCGCGAGGCGAGCGTGTCCTTCACGCTCTTGGTGAAGTCGTCCCTTGAAATCTTGGAGGGCTTCTCGGCTATTGGGAACCGCCCCCTTGGTGAATCGTCGAGCGCTGTGCGGTACCGACGCAGTTGCCATCCCGTCTGCCGATGATCGTAAGGGGTATCGGCCGAAGCCAGCATGAGGACGCCATATCCCACAGTGGTCGACCGGCTCCAGGCCCTGCCAAACCCCAGATGACCAGGCACTCCACGATCCCTACGAGCAGCACCACCGCCTCCGGCGAAGCGGAACCCAGTGCCATCCCGACGCGACAGCCGGACCATCCATCGCTGGGAGCCATCCAGTAGTGTCGGTAGCTGAAGAATCGCTTGTAGAGGCCTGACAAGATCTTCGTTCATCTCTCCGACCCATCCCCAGCGTCATCGGCGGTGCCGTGGAGGTCTCACACTGGCAGCCCGGTGGCAGCCCCGCCGGTGGACAGCCGGTGGACAGACGCCTTTGGACCGTGCATTACGAGGCAGCACAGACCAACCAGTCGCACGTGCTCTGATCAGGCAGAACGTCACTCAGTAGCACGACCCGGCACGACGCAACACGATCGCTCATGGTCTCGTAATGCGTAGGTCTCGGGTTCGAATCCCGAAGGCGGCTCCGAGGGGAACCGCAGGTCAAGCCTATGACCTGCGGTTTTTTCTTTTCCTTGACCATGGGATCGGTGATTTGGGACGCCTGTTGACCTACGCATTCCGTGCGTAGGTTGTGAGGTTTCCACGCTCAGTGACTCTGACGACGTGTAGGCCGTTGACCTGCGTGTTTGTGTAGATCTTCGCCTGATTCGGACCGGGGCTCGGGAAGCAGGGGAGGTCGAGGGGAGGCCATCGGCGCAGCGATGGTGCGGTACGGGTGGCTGCGGAGCGGCCGAAGCGGGTGGAGAGAACGAGGAAATCGTGACCGCTGCGGTCTCGAACACGCTGGTGACAGAGGCCGTTCCTTGTCGAGAAGTGCCAACCTGTGCCACTGCGGCATTCCGCCGTCATAGGGGCACCGTGTTGATGGGCGCGCTGGGCTGATGGATGCGCACGTGCGTTACGCCGAGATCCGCTCGTACCGTCCGGGCGACACTGGGGCCGTCGATGGTGCCATTGCGCTACCGACCGCTGCGGTCGGGACACCATCCCCTACCCGCCCAGCAGCAAGACTGTCCGGGCCGAGGGGCTGGGCCCAGGCCCCGGGGCGGCGGTGGAGTCGCCGACCCTGGGGCCGTCTTGGGGTTGGACTAGGCGGCGTGCTCCGGCGTGCTCCGGCGTGCTCCGGATCACCTGGATCCGGCGGTCCTCCGCCTCACGGTCGAGACGCGCGATCTCGGGGTCGGCCTCGAAGTCGTCCCGCGCGATCTCCTCCGCCTGCTTGACCACATGCTCCAGCCGATTGACGAAGCCGCGCATCTCCTCCAGTGCCTCCCGCGCCTCGGCCGGGCTCAGCTCGCCCAAGTGGACGCCGTAGCCCAGCCACACCTGCGTGCGGCGGCCGTACGCCTGCGGCTTGTCGTTGCTGACGACGACCTGCGCGGACATCCACGGCAGCCCGTCGCCGTTCCCGTTGTACCCGCTGGAGTCGATGGCGGCGTCTCGCAGCTTGGTCTCGGCAGGGAAGGCGCTGTGCCACTCTGCGGCGTGCGGCTCGGCGTGGTCGTTGACGCACCACTGGGGGCAGCCCCAGCGGAGCATCCACTCGGGGCCGCGCTGGGCGGCGGTGAGGGGGAGACCGGACGCCTCGACGCACGTGCGGCAGACCTTGACGTCCGCGCCAGTCATGTCCTGGGTGCCGCGGAAGGTCAGGAGGGCATCGGCTGGGAAGTGCAGGAGGGCGGTGTCGTCCAGGTCACCGCTGCAGGTGAGGCAGCGGCCGACCGCGTGGACGTCGTCGTATGCCACGGCCACCTCGTCGGCGCGGGCGACGACGGTGCGGCGGCCGTCGATGGTCCTGAGTTCGGGGTGGTCCACGGCCGGGTCGTCAGTCAGCTGGAGTGCGAGGCCGAGGCGCTCGCACTCCTGGATGAGCTTGGGCAGGTAGGCCTTGTTCTCGGCGTGGTCGCAGAGGAGTTCGGCCACGTGGGCGATGACGGCCTTCGGGTCGTCCGCTTCGGCGACGAGGCTGATGATCAGGCTGTGGAAGGCGTCCAGTTCGGGGCTGCCGAGGCCGACGGCGTTGGCCTCGGCGTGGTTCTGCTCCAGCTGGAGGATGATCCGGGCGGCGGCCGTCTCCGATTGCTTGCCGCGGGCCGAGCCCTTCGCGGTGCCGTTGGCGAGCCGCGAGGCGAGAGGGATGAGGTGCTCGCCGACCGTGGAGTTCGTGTCCATGATGCTCATGGGGCCTGCTCCTTCGTGGAGTTGAATCCGCTTTTCTGGTCGGCGTAGTCGCGCTGATGGGAGCGGTCTAGGCGTGTCGTCCTCGTTCGGGTGGTGTCGCCTCAGACGCCGGTCGGTGCCTGGCAAGGGACGCGTAAAATGCGCCTTTTCGCCGACCTGGGTGTCGCCAGGAAGGCATGCCGCCTGCTCCGGACTGCGGCCTACTGGGCGGCGGGCTACACGGCGCGAGGACGGCGGTGTCGGCGCCGACCTCGACCAGCTCGACCTTGAGACTCGGGGCGCAGGCCTTCGCTCGAACTCCTCCGGGCTGAGGAACGCGCACGCGCTGTGGATTCGGCGTGTGTTGTAGAAGTCCGCGATCCGCATACCGATCTTGATGCGGGTCTCGGCCCGGCTACGGAAGTGCCGCCGATGGACGTACTCCACCTTCAGCACACTGTTGAACGCCTCGGAGACGGCGTTGATGCCCCTATGGATGTCAAGTGGCGTCTCGGGCTGGTTCCGTGGGGTGTGCCGCGGTGTTTGCGGGGGCGATGTGCCGGTAGATCTCTCGTGCGACGTACCGTTTGAGGCAGCGGATGATCTCTCGTTTGGTCTTGCCCTCCGCGAGGCGTCGCCGCAGGTAGTCCTGGGAAGGGCCTGCCCAGCGCAGGCGGCTGAGGACGATTCGGTAGAGAGCGGCGTTGGCCTGGCGGTCGCCGCCGCGGTTGAGTCTGCGGCGCTGGGTCTTGCCGGAGGATGCCTCGACCGGGCTGGTGCCGCACAGGGC